>NZ_VOYQ01000009.1:0-99195 GCF_013420195.1 Acinetobacter sp. YH01024 | reverse complement strand
GCTGGCGACAATAGCAAGAGTGAACCACCTGATCCCTTCCCGAACTCAGAAGTGAAACCTCTTAGCGCTGATGGTAGTGTGGGGTTACCCATGTGAGAGTAAGTCATCGCCAGCTCATTATTCGAAAAACCCCCAACTTAAACGTTGGGGGTTTTTTTTATGCGTGGTGAAAAAGGGAAAGGAAAAAGATAGAGGGGGATACGGAAATTAAGCGCTGGTATCCAACGCTATAAGTTTACATAGAACGATAAAATTATCTTAACTGACGTCGTGCATGCTTTAATGCTGTTCTTAACCCTTCTTCTAAAGTTGGATGATAGAAAGGTTTATCCAAAATTTCATGTATGCTTAGTTCTTCTGAAATCATCCAAGCTAGCAAATGTGCTAAATGTTCAGCTTCTGCACAGAATAGCTCAGCTCCTAATAGTGTATGGTTAATTGTATCCACATATACTTCGGCAGCCCCTTTATTTTTAGCAGCAACAATCGCACGACCTTGTTTTTCGTAAGAAACGAAACCAATGACGAATTCTGTGTTTTTATCTTGTAGTTGCTTATAGCTTTGACCAATAGTTGCCATTTGTGGTGTAGAAAATAAGATGCCTAGAGGGGTTAATGTCTTGATGGATTTAATTTGTGGAAAGTTTAAACAGTTTTGTACTGTAAATTTACCTTCATGAGCTGCTTCGTGTTGGATAGGGGTATTGGTATGTGCATCACCGACAATAAAAATTGGATATTCCCCTAATTGCTTGCTGATAGGATCGATGGGTAGCTTTTTTAAGTCATTAAATGATTCATCGATATTTTCTAAATTTAATGAATTAAGTAAAGTACTACGCCCCGTTGCAGCCAAAACATAATCCACATTCAGTTTTTGTTGTTTATTTGAGTCTGTAAAATTTAAGTGAACCTGATCATTTTGAACTTCATAAGATTCGGGTAATACTTCGAATTTAATATCTAATTCATTGCTGAGTACTTCTTGTGCCAAATTTTGAAGTGTTGGACTTGTTAATGAGCCAATTCTACGGCTTCGTGCAAAAATAGTAGTCTTTACACCGCAACGATGTAAGGCTTGTGCGAGTTCTAATGCGATTACACCACTGCCAATCACAGCAATGGATTCGGGTAGCTGATTAAGTTCAAAAATTTGATCAGAGGTAAGTAGTTTGGAACCTAGAATATGTTTTTGAGTAGTGTCAATAGTGGGAGTTGTTCCCACAGCAAGAATAAATGATTTTGCTTGAAGTTTTTGACCATTTACAATAATGGTATTGGCGTTCAGAAACTCTGCGCGACCGGAGATTTTATGTTCATCTGGCCAGCTTTCAACATCTTTTAAAGTGGCTCGTGTAAAACGATCACGTAAAGTTTGAACATGTTGCATGACTCTAGATGTATCAATTTCACTTTTGACATCAAGGCCTAAATTATCTGCATGTCTTATTTCGTGCATACGGTTGGCAGTAGAGATGAGTATTTTACTTGGCATGCAACCGACGCGTGCACAGGTGGTGTCCCAAGGACCATCATTAATGATAAGAATATTCTGTGTTTTTTTGATTGCTTCTTTATAGGCTGAAATGCCTGCTGTTCCTGCACCGATAATGATGATGTCGTACATTTGCTAAATTTCATTTTAAATAATTATAATTAAATATATAAAAAAACCCTCAGTCTAGAGGGTTTAATTGCATTTCTTTACACTTAAAATTTAAGAGCAGAAGGTAATGTTAAACTTGTACTTACAGTTCCTGCATTATTAGTAGATGAACCTTTGAATGTAATTCCATTAATAGCATGTTCAAAACTAAGACTCCCACTTGTAGCTTGCTTAAATTTCAAAATGTTTGTCCCTGTTAATTTAATGCTTCCAGTAAATGTCTGGCTATTTAAATTAGAGGCTTCATTCTCAACTCGAGTACCATCAATTGTTGTGATGCTGGGTAAAATTAGTTCTTATTCTCCTGAAGCTTTCACACGATAACTTGCTGAACTTGTGGTACCTGGTGTTGAGTTTAATACGAATGAAATTGGTTCTGCAAAAGGAATATTTGGGTTATCGTTAATTAATACATTAAATCCTGATCCAGATTGAATATTGTATAAATCTCCATCGAGAGAAGAGAGATCTTTGTAAATACTAATTGCACCTGTTGTAACTTCACGTTCAATATCTTCACCAGTTGATGGATCCGTAACTATTGCTGTTGTGGTAATTTTATAGTCGCTTGTATTACCATTTATTAAAACAAACCTTTTTTGTTGAGTTTGTTGTATTCCCCAAGACTGTTGAAATGGATAAGCAAATGCACCAGTAATAGTTACATCATGGAAATTTTTATCTCCATTTTCATTTTCAAATACGTAAATGCGAGTATTTGATTCATATTCTTCTAAGTTTGGTGTCACTTCATCATGCTGTAATTTGATGTTTTTTTAGATCATTAGCTGTAATGTCGAAATCCCAGTTGTCATAACCCGGTAAGATATCTTTAATATCTTCGCCAATAAAAACATAACATGCTCTATAGTCAGTCTTACTTAAATAGAAACATTTATCTCTGTAGTGATAGGTATTTTAAATGAGTTTAAATTTATTTTCCTAATATCTAAACTTAATTGTAATGGGCCTTGTGCAAATGTATCCATTGAATGATCAATATAGCCTTTTGCTGTTGATGCATCGTTAGGATCATAATTACCGAATAAATATTGCCCTTCACGTTTTAGAATATTTAATTGTGCATTTGCAGTTTCAGCTGGGGTTGTTGTACCACCACTGTTATTGTTTTGATTAGAGGAATCTGTTCCTTCGTTATTAAAATATCCATCACTACCACCACCACAAGCTGTAAGTATAGCGGCTAAAGTAAGTACAAGTGTCCCTTGAACGAATTTCATGAAGTACCCCAAAATAGTTATTTATGTATAGAAAAAGTTATATTGCGTAAAGATACCACACATAAAAAATGGCGCAAATAGCGCCATCTTTATATTCGTCATTTTATAGTACAGTCCCGACACTTACACCAACGGTTGGACGTACATTCATAGAATTACACCCTGTTAGCAACAACGTTGTAAATAAAACGGTAAACACGAATTTAGTCATTGAGCAAACCTTGAGCCTTAGCTTGATTGAAAAGAGATGTCGAACGAGAGCCGCTGCGACAAATCATCAAAATGGGTTTAGGAAGCTCATTATAATATTTGGCAAATTCTTTCACGTCTGTTTGAGAAATTTTACCGCTTTGCACAGGTTGATACACAACACTCACATGAGACTTTTCCGCAATGCCTCGTAACTGTAAAACAGTCACTTCATTGCCCGCCTCACTATCTGGTCGATTCACAATTACAGATTTAAATTTAAGTTGTTTGAGTAAACTTGAAAACTTATCTGTGGTCATTTGTCCAGAGACACTTAAATTTGCATTTAAGGGTTGACTGTTATTATCAGCAAATGTGGGTACCGAAAAGATGCATGTTGCGATCAATAAAGCTTTTTGAATAAAAGCCTTAGTCATCCAAAAGATCCATCTGTTTTGCTAGTTGATATAGGTTATTTGAACGGTTACCTGTACGGCAGAACATGAGTACTGGCTTTGGCAATTCATTAAAATGATTAGCAAAGTTACGGACATCTAGCTCAGAAATTTGACCCGCAACAACCGGTTGATGAACATAGTCTAAACCAGCGCTACGAGCTGCTTCTTCAATTTGAGCACTGGTTGGTTGCTCAGGACCACCTTCCATGTCAGGGCGGTTATTGATAATCGATTTAAAGCCTTTTTCAACCACTTGCGCTACATGTTCTGGGCCGATTTGACCTGCAAAACCAACATTTTCGCTCATTGAGTCACTCCATAATTTAATTCATAGATTTATGCTTTATGATAGCATTAAGCACAAACTTGAGCAGAATGTTCTTAAATTTTTATAAGCGATTACAACCATAAAATAACGCAATGGAGCGCGTATGCACGCCTATACAGTCGAACCACTGTATGTCAAAAGCGGACAAGATGTTATAGCTGCTGACTTTTATCGTCCAAAATCTGTTGAAAAACCTGCAGTCATTCTCATGGCACATGGTTTAGCGGCATTACGCCAATTTAAATTAGTGCAATATGCAAAGCGCTTTGTACAAGCGGGCTATGCTGTCGTGTTGTTTGATTATCGCTATTGGGGGGGCAGCACAGGGCGTCCGAGAGAGTTGGTGAATCTTAAAGCTCAACTTGAAGATTGGCGGACCATGATCGATCATTTACAGCAGCGTAAATCGATTGATTCGAGACGCATTGTATTATGGGGAACATCGCTGAGTGGTGGCTATGTACTTAGTTTGGCGGCAGAGCTTAAAAATATTAAAGCGCTGATGGTACAAGTTCCATTTGTCGACGGCGCTGAAAGTGCAAAATTGTATCCCTTACAGCAATTACCCAAAGCGTTAAAATTATCAAGTCAGGACTATATGGGTTCTAAAGTTGGGATGAGCCCAACGACTTTACCTGTAGTTCATCCACATCGATTGTGTTTTTTACAGTCTGAAGACAGTTATGCGGGCTACTTATCGATTGTAAATTCTGATTTTTATTGGAGTGGCGAAATTCCGGCTCGGGCCTTTTTTAAGTTAATCCGTTATCGCCCAATTTTGGATGTCCGTAAAATTAGCATACCTGTACTTTTTATTGCGGCAAAAGAAGATAGTTTGATTCCCATCGAATCAAGCCGAGAAACTGCGACCAATATTGCACCGTATGTGCAATATTATGAGTGGGAAATGCAACATTTTGATATTTATCATGGGCAATGGTTTGAAAAAGCCATGGCAACCCAATTAGAATTTTTACATCAACATGTTGGAGTCAGCTAAATGATCGTTGTGTGTCCTGAATGTGGTGCAAAAAACCGTGTACCTGAAGAAAAACTCGAAGTTGGACCTGCATGTGGTCAATGTCATCAAGCATTGATTCCATTGGCGCCCATCGAGTTGAATGAAAAGAACTTTGCAAACTTTATTAGCAATAGTGATTTACCTGTGCTGATTGATTTATGGGCTGAATGGTGTGGACCATGTAAGATGATGGCGCCACACTTTGCCCAAGTTGCAAAATCGAATCCAAAGGTCGTTTTTGCCAAAATTGATACCGAAGCAAACCCTCGATTGAGCGGTGCATTTAATGTTCGTAGTATTCCTACACTGGTTTTGATGAATAAAACCAACGAAATTGCTAGAATAAGTGGTGCAATGCGTGCTGGTGAGTTACAACAATGGCTCAACCAGCAGTTAAATCTACCTCAATAAATGTCAGCGCCAGGAGCTAAAGTGTCAGAAACTCATGTAAAACCTGAAGGAACGCTTTCCCTACAAACCATCGCGATGCCTGCAGACACCAACTGGAGTGGTGATGTTTTCGGTGGTTGGATCGTGTCACAAATGGACTTGGCCGGTGCAATTCACGCAGAGCGTTTCAGTCAAGGACGCTGTGCAACGATTTCAATTAACCAAATGACCTTCCTCGTTCCAGTGAAAGTCGGGGATGTCATCAGTGTATATACCAAAATTTTAAAAGTGGGTAATACCTCTATCCAAATGCAGATTGAAGTTTGGGATAGTCATGACAGCTCACGAGATCCTATTCGCGTAACCGAAGGTGTGTTTACATTTGTCGCTGTGGATGTGAAAGGTGCTAAGCGTCAAATTCCTGCGGATGCAAAAGCTAAATTTGCTGCAGATCAAGCTTAATTAAAGTTAGACGCAAAAAAAAGCCGCTCAATCGAGTGGCTTTTTTATGAATAGTGACTGAGAAATTAGAACATCGTGTTTGAGTTGGCACTGGTTTCAGGAATGCTTTGTTGCACATCCCAATGTTCGACGATCTTGCCATTTTCAACACGGAAGATATCAATAATCGCTTCTCCACGGTCTTGATTATTCTGCGTAGAGTGCACATGTAAATAGACCAAATCACCTTCGGCAGCGGCACGTTTGATCTGGTTTTTTGCTTCAGGATTTTGTTTAAAATACTGGATGAAATAATCGACAAAAGGCGCTTTGCCATCAGGTACATGCGGATTATGTTGAATATATTGATTGCCAATATATCGGTCAGCATATGTCTTAACCTGATGTTTAAGAAAGACACCTTCATAAAAATCAATCACGATTTTCTTATTTTCCGCTGCTTGGCTGGTTTGAATATTGCTTTCAGCTGTTTGTGTTGGAGTCGTTGGCGTTGCAGGAATAGTACTTTGACATGCAGTTAAAAACACCACCAGGCTGATGAGTGAAAGGGGAATGATTTTTTTCATAAAGTGCTCAATATATTTGTGTCGTGCAAGCATATTGAGCGGAATTAGGGCGTATAAATAGTAAAAAACAGTCTTGATTTTGCTGAAATTTGGTAAAACTTATACTTACTTAAAAGTAAGTTTTATTTACATTTATTTATTTTTCAGAGCGGATTTTGCCACCCACGCCCAAAGCATTTCACATTGAATCGGTGGCTCACCAGATTCATCGGTGACTAAGACCTGTACTAAGGTTTCACCTTTTTCTGTGCTTTGCATTTGTCGTTGCTGTTCAGGGGTAAGTGTTGCGATGGCTTTCATCCCACCTTGGGTTGGACGTTTAAAATCAACTTTGAAGCTTTTAATCAGGACAATGGCACTATCAGGGACGTTCATAGCTGTGACAAAACCTGTGGCTGTTTCTGCGATCAGTGCCATGGCACAGGCATGTACTTGCCCAATATGGTTTTGCATCGCCTTATGATTGGCGATGCTCACCTCAACACGCTCAGGGCTGACATGTTGATATTGGATTTTAGCTGTTCCAACCATGGGCACGACACGACCAAAAGCTCGACTGAGCAAACGACTTTGAATACCTTTGGGTAATTTAGAGCTTGCTTTGACCAGTTTATTTAGACGATTTGGACGTGCCATATTGACCTCAATGGCAGTTGTGCTGCCTTAATCTTTAAAGTTGTTAAATTGAAGCGGCACACCAAACTGTTGCTCTTTTAAGAACGCCATCACTTGTTGCAAAGTGTCACGTTTCTTGTCAGTCACACGAATTTTGTCGCCTTGAATAGAAGATTGCACTTTAATGCCGCTTTCTTTAATGGCTTTATTGATTTTTTTTGCAGTATCAGAGTCAAGACCGTCTTTTAGTTTGATCACTTGAATGACGTTTTTACCAGAAGCGGTCATTTTTTGTGGATCGAGTGCTTGAATGTCAACTTTACGTTTGAAGAAATGATTTTCGAGCATGGTATACACTTGCTCACATTGGAAATCGCTTTCTGTTGAGATTTTGATTTCCTTATTTTTCTCATTTAACTCAATTGAAACGTCTTGACCACGGAAGTCAAAACGCGTCGCTATTTCTTTTTGCGTGTTTTGAACTGCATGATTTACTTCAAAAACTTCTAATTCGGAAACAATATCAAAAGAAGGCATAGATTAGACCTTTACAAAGGGAAAGAATATCTGAGATGCTAGGGATGTTTTCTTCATTTGCCAAGTGTTGTTTACATCAAAAGGAGTGTGCAATGATCCGTAAACAAGAAATTACAACATTTGAGTTCCCAGAAGACTCGATTATCTGGGATGTTCGCGATGCAAGTGCTTATGCTGAAGCACATGTGAAAGGTGCGGTTAACCGACCGATCAACGCATTGTCATCAGATGCACTGACTCAGGTGTCAACGGATCAACCCATTTACATTTTATGTGGTGGCGGAAGTAAAGCTCCACGTGCAGCAGAGTTACTAGAGGGTTTTGACAGCTCACGTGAATATGTAATCTTAATGGGCGGCACGCGTGCTGCTCGTGATGCCGGTCTTCCTTTGGAACAAGGGAAATGAGATCGAATCAAAAAAAGCGCCGAAAGGCGCTTTTTTATTGCAGGTTATTTTTTTGAGGTGGAGATGACGGCATCTGACCCTGAAAATAAGGCTTCTTAGTTTTTTGTTTGGCTTTGGCGCGTCGTATAAAACGTGCTGCATGAATTTTATCGAGTAGCTGTGTTGGAATAGGGCAGGCTTCTTTTAAGACCAGCGCGGCAATGATTTCACTACAGAGCGGGGCATACAGGAAACCTTTAGAACCGAGTCCACTACAGCTATAAATTTGCTGATCTTCATGGACTGCACCAATTACTGGGAAAAAGTCTTTTGTCTGTGCGCGAATTGCGGCACGTCCTTGCCATTGCTCAATCGGTGCTAAGGTTTTGGCAAAGTCGGGGAATACACTGTGGATAAGTTCATAGTTATGCACATGATCTTCTGTGAGAACGTCGGTGTCATCACGGCCGGGATAAAATGACGCGCCCATAATCATCTGTTCGGCATCCAGTTGCATACAATAGCCCCCATAACTATAGGCTGTATGCATATCCATTTGTTGAGCGGGGTTGTTCAACCAACTGACTTGTCCACGAATGGCACGCAGCTCTGGATAATCTGTTTGTAGCTGCATACTGTCACGTGCCGCACAGAGAATGACATGCTCGGCAGATGGAAGCTGCTGATCCTGTGTAAATAGCGCAACGCCATTTTGTTGTTGCTCAATGCGTTGAATATCTGCTTGTAACAATTCAATGTGTGGATGCGCCAAGATTTGGTCACGAAGCTGATGTGGACTGACTGCGCCTGCTTGTTTGAGGAGCAGGGTTGGATATGTTGAGGCTAATTGATTTAGCGTGCCTTCTTCAGCAGATAATACATCTGAAGGATAAGCTTGAGCTAAATCAAGGTGCTCTGCTTTATTTTTTAAAATAGATTGGTGAATCTGTAAGGGACGAAATGCCTTGAAGTTTTGATAATGCTTGAGCGCATATAACCAACTCAGGGTCATCAAATGTTCAGCACTTTGTTCAATTGGACTGAGTTTAGGGTTGAGTAGGGCAAGAGGATTACCCGACCCACCGCTGAGTGGTGCTGATTTCTCGTAAATACGCACTTGATGCCCACGTTGAGCAAATGCCCAAGCACAGCTTAAACCGGCGATGCCAGCACCAATAATCGCGATTTGACGGGGCTTATGTCCTAGAGCGATTTCAGAATTTTTTTTTTCGTCTAAAGTGGGAAGGTTAGCAACTACGGATTGATCATCTAACTTTTCAGGTGCGAGCCAAAAAGCTTTGAGCATTTCACGCTTATGAGCAAAGCCACGAGGTCGTGTAATGGTAATACCATGCTCACGTAAGCCGCGTTTCAGTACACCTGCCACACTAAATGAGGCAAAGGTCGTCCCAATGTCTGATAGACGCACGATATTTTTGAGTACGTTTTCTTCCCACATGTCAGGATTACAGGCGGGTGCAAAACCGTCCAAGAACCATGCATTGACCGTAGCAGTTTTTGCCATGATGGGAAAAACGTCGTGTGCATCGCCTAACCAAAGATCAATTGAAAAACGTTCTTCTGGAAAATTGAGTCGATGACATCCCGCAATGGGTTCAGGATATTGCGCAATCAGTTGCTGTGCCAAAGGTTGTAATTCAGGCCATGCATTTAATGCACGAATGAGGTCTGCTTTAGATAAAGGGAATTTTTCTACAGAAATGGCATGCAGATGACTGTGATTATCTGGACGAACCTGTTGCCATAATTGCCACAAGGCCAAAATATTTAAGCCTGTACCAAAACCTGTTTCGCCGACACTGAAATATTCAAAATCAGTCAGTGCCGCAAGGCGAGTGTCGAGGTCATTCCCTTTTAAAAACACATGACGTGTTTCGAGCAGGCCGTTGTCCTTCGAAAAATACACATCACCAAACTGTTTAGACACTGGAATATCAATGCCATCGATCATTTGCCAATCGAGATCGGCAGTCTGAATTGCACCTGACAAAACTCAAGCAACCTTTAAATTGAAGTAGAAAAAAGAATTACCATTGACGACGACGTTTGGTATAGACGTAACTGGCCAACAAGAAACCTAAAATCACGCCAACACCCAGTGTGGTCCCGCCGTATAAAAACATCTGCGCGCTACGTTCACTTTGTAGCACTTGTACTTGTACGCCCAAGCTATCATTTTTAAGTTGTAATTCTTGGTTTTGCGCCAAGGCTTCAAGGTTAGCTTTTTCTAACTGTTGTAAGCGTACAGATTGGTCTTTGACCATCGCTTTGACTTTGGCATCTTGCAGCGCTTTATTTTTTGCCAATTGTTCAATGGTCAATGGATTTGCATCTTGAGGTTGACCATTAGGATTGACGGTTGCCGCCACTTTAATGATGCCTGGTTTATTGGCAGGAATGGTATGCGGCACAGGATTGGGAGGAGGTGTTGCAGTCGTTGCTTGAGCAGCAGGGGCTACAGCAGGTGCAGGAGCCGGTTCTTCAGCCCATGCAGTTGAACAAATTAAAGATAAGCCCAGTAAACTAGAAACAACGACGCGCATGAACCTTATCCTTTAGGAAATGCTTTGTTAAATGGTTTGACATCAATTTGGCCATAAACCCCTTCTTTGAGGAAAGGTTCATCTGCCAACCATTGGTCTAGGGCTTCACGACTATCAAAATCGACAATGATCGTACTGCCATAAAAACCAGCTTGCGGGTTTGCCGGATCTTTAGGCATCGCACCTGCAACAATCAGACGACCTTCATCATCAAGTTTTTGTAGACGTTCAAGATGTTGAGGACGAACCGCAAGGCGCTTTTCCACTGTACCTTCATTATCTGTACAGCTTACGACGAATAATGGCATGACTTTTCCTGATTTTTGACCGAATGGATTATTCTGAGGTCTTAAAGTATTTACGTAATACAATAAACTGAATAATGATAAAGGAAAACATCACGATCATGTCACCAAAAGCAGTGAATTCACCCCAATATTTTCCGTCTGCAAACAAATAAGCGAAAAAGGTGTGTAAACATGACATCACCACGAACATTGCAGCCCATGCATAGTTCAATCGTTTCCAACCGACAGCGGTTAAATTTAAGACTGGACCAAATAAACGTTCGATGAGTGGTTTCTTATCTTTACTAAATAGTGGTGAAAGTAAAAACGCCCCTGCGAACACTAAGTTCAGTAAAACGGCTTTTAAGCGAATATAAAAATCATCGCTTAGCATCAGGGTAATACCACCAAAAATCACGGTCATGAACAACACAATCCATTGCTGTTTATCTAGACGGAATTTTTGCATCACAAACAATGCACCATAAACCACAAGCATGGAAATGATGAGACCTGATGTTGCCACAAGAATGTTATTGTTATCGACACCCCCAGCAGAACCAATCAATTGTAATAATGGGTGCTGCGTATCTTTTGGATCTACAGTTTTATATAAATAAAAGAAAATAATGAGTGGCACAAAGTCTAAAAGTGCTTTCATGTTAGAGTATCTAAATCTGATCAAATAAATGACATAGTATAGAGATGCAAGGCGTAGATTTACATACACACAGTAATATTTCTGATGGTACTTTGTCACCAGAGGCTCTGGTGCAGGCCGCAAGTGCTATTGGAATTCATACGCTGGCTTTGACTGATCACGATACGATGGACGGTTTGTTGGCTGCAGAGCAGGTTGCGCATGAATTAAAGCTGCAATTAATCTCTGGTGTGGAGATTTCTAGCCAGTGGTCGAGACCTGCGACCAAAAAAAGTTATGGTGTGCATATCGTCGCTTTAAATATGCAAAATCCTGCGCCCTTACAAGCCTTATTAATGGATCAAAAGCGTATTCGAGCGGAACGTGCTCGGCAGATTTGTGACTTACTGATACCGTTAATTGGTCAAGATATTTATAGCGATGTGGTTGCCAAAGTCGACCATATTCCAGATCGGGTAACACGTACCCATATTGCCAAAACTTTGGTGGAAAAGGGGGTAGTTTCACGTCCACAACAAGCTTTTGATAAATATATTAAAGAAGGCAAAAAAGCTTTTGTAAAATTTGAAGGTCCGAGTCTTGTTGAGACCATTGAGGTGATTCATGCCAGTGGTGGCTTTGCAGTGTTAGCGCATCCAACGCGTTATGATTTATCTGCGACCAATATTCGTTATTTGATTGAAATCTTTGCTGAAGCGGGCGGTGATGCAGTGGAATTACCACCGGCAATTGAGCCATTATCGACTCGTCAAATGGTGGATCGTATGATTGCTGCCTTTAACTTAAAAGTTTCTGTTGGGAGTGATTTTCATGGTGACAATATGCCATGGATCAAACTCGGCAACATCCCTCGAGTGAAAGAAGGGCAAGTTGGAATCTGGGACAGTTTTAAGTCACATTGACATCAGGATCTTCGATAAACGGTGAAGTTCGATAATGCTGAATGTTACGGTAAAGCAGATAGAGGCAGCCCACGGCAACGCATGCCCAGAACCATGCCTTGAACAAAAACGCGATGATAAAAACACTGATGGCGATTATGCACAACAGTAGACTTGTCACGCGTTGAGGATGCCTCTTGGTCAGCAAGGCAGATTGCATGGTAGGTTGATGTTTAAAATTGCGATAAGGAATAAAATCAATGGCGCTTGAGAGTGCCAATTCGAGTTTATCAAAATGCCGTGCCTGTGAACTGATACGATAGCTCTGCCCATAACTGGTTTTCAGTTTGAGGAGATAACCGGGTTGATCTTCTTCACGAACGGCATGAATTTCCGATAAATAAGGTAAATCCAACGTAAGCCGTGTTGGAATCTGCTCAAAATAGATATTCCCCGTATAGGGCATGGCAAAGTAGTTTTTCATTTGATGAAAATCATCAAGCTGATCATGCGCATATAACTGCACGATGGTGCGCGTACGTGCCAAATAATGCACCCAAATCTGTTGCCCAATGAGGGCAGAATTCAATTGCACATGAATGTTTAAAAACAAAGTACTCGCAAAGACTTGATGGAGATCGACGCTAAACCATTTCGCCTCTTCAAGTTCATTGAGCTTTAAGAGCAATTGTTGCTGTTTGCCTTGCCACCAATGTTCACGGACCTCTCGATAATCCACAATCACAGCATCTGAACTGCGTAAGGCGTGTTCTTTTAAATCCAAAGCCAATTTGGGATCAATCAAATGCTGTTGAATCCAAAATGGAAATTTGATTCTTTGCGATTTGTCACGAAATATACTGATGACAAATAGAGCACTCATCAGGAATAAGAATTGCCAATTGCTTTGCCATGATGTGAATAATATGCCTTGCCATGCTAGGAGTAATGCGATGCTAAACAGCAACACAACGAACATGAAAATCACAGCAAGCGCTTTGCAAGGATGCAGAATCGGTTGTGGCTTATAAGTGAAAATCCGTTTTTTTATTTTCATGATTTTTCCTTATTATGGGTGTTGTATGGATCATGGATCTGAATGCGATCCGTGCATTCAGGCGAAACGCATACCAATTATAATAAATTATGATCTTTAGCTTGAATCGGTGGTGGGGTGGGTTTTCCTAAAGTTCCAAGAAGTTCAATTTCAATAGTACGCACCATCGAGTCCAATGGAAGGTCATTACTTTGTGTACCAAAGGGCTCTTCAATCTCAGAACTCAGCGCATCTAAGCCTAAAAAGGTATAGGCCAAAATCCCGACCAAAAGGGGGGTCGCAAGGCCTAAAGTAGAACCCAAGCTAAAGGGTAAGACAAAACAGAAAAAATAAACGGTTCGATTCAGCAAGACTGAATACGCAAACGGTAATGGCGTGGTGGCAATACGGTCACAGCCGGTTTGTACGGTGCTGAGTTCCATCACATGCTGATTCATCTGGGTATAAATAATATCTGAAATTTCACCATCTTTGAGCGCTTGCATTAGCTCCCATTGAATCAAACTCAACGTGTACTGCGGTGCATTGGCCTGTTGGTATAACTGGGTGATGGCATTCGCACTCATGCCGCTGGTTTCAACCAGTTCAGTGGGATTGGCGGTTTGATGGCGGAGTCGGTCACGTAAAACGTTGGCAAAGACGATTACATGTTGAATCACACGTTCACGACGGCCTTGACTGAGTAAACGGCAGTCACGGTCAAAATGTCGCGCGTTGGCAATCAAAATGCCCCATAAACGCCGAGCTTCCCACCAACGGTCATAGCAGGCTGAGTTTTTAAAGCCCAAGAAAATCGACAGCACAACACCGATCAGGGTAAAGCCGACCAAAGGAAATTCGGTAAAATAGAAGATATCGACATAGGATAAGCCGCCCACAATGGCAGACAGCAACATAACGATCCCGAGCGGAGGTAAAACCTTAGGTAAAATCGTTCCTCGCCAAGAAAATAGCAGCTTAAAAATACTCGGTTGGTCACGGACGATCATGTTCGAATGATAATTTCTAGTTTTAAAAAATTATGATGATCTTCGGGTTTGCTCAAGCACTTGTCAATAACTGTTTCATGCAGATGAGTGTGCTTGGAGCAAGCCATGTTCAGCAAAGGAAAAACTCCCTTCTGTTGAGATAATGCAATGATCGATCAGTCGAATTTCCACCAGCTGACAAGCCTGCTGAATGAGTCGAGTCAATTCAAGATCGGCAGCAGAAGGTTCTGCACGACCGAAAGGATGATTATGTGCAATGACGATACTGCTGGCGTGTTCAGAAATGGCGTATCGCAGCAGTTGATTGATGGAAATTTCACAGGTATTGAGGCTGCCATAAAAAAGTTTTTTAAAGTTTATTTTTCTTAAATGCGCATCTAGGCAGAGCACGCCAAAGACTTCTTGACGTTCCGCTAAAAATTCAAAGCGAAGAAAGTTTTGTAATTGTTCAGAGTGTTGCATGTGCAAGGCTTCATTCTGAAAATGTTGACTCACATAGCGTTTACCGAGTTCTTTTACCGCCATGAGCTGCGCATATTTACTGTTTCCGATGCCATGAAACTGGCGTAAATCCTCAAGTGACGCATCCATCAGCGCTTGCAACTGACCAAAATGTTGAATCAAGAGTCGTGCGAGTTCGACAGCAGAGTGCTGCTGGGAACCAGAGCGTAGGAAAATAGCCAGTAGCTCAGCATCGGATAAACTTTGTGCGCCTTGATGAATCAGGCGCTCACGTGGGCGCTCTTGTTCAGGCCAATTTTTAATTGAATTATTCATTATTCTTAGACTTTTTTATTATCAGTCAATCGGCTTTTTCACAGCAGATTGTTGGGTCAGTGCATATTTAATGCTATTGTGAGCGCCACTGCAACAGATAGGTAGCCTGTTCGTGAGCTTTGATTTAAGTGTAATGCCCACAAAAAATATTCTTTTAGGTGTCACTGGTGGTATCGCAGCCTATAAAAGTGCCATTCTTGTCCGTCGGTTAAAAGATGCCGGATTTGATGTGCGCGTGGTGATGACTCAAGGTGCGCAAGCCTTTGTGACCCCGCTAACGTTTCAGGCGCTTTCAGGCAACCCTGTGCATACCGAATTACTCAATCCCGAAGCAGAAGCGGGTATGGGGCATATTGAATTGGCGCGTTGGGCTGATTTGGTATTGGTTGCTCCTGCTAGTTGCGACACGCTGGCAAAATTTGCGGTGGGTTTAGCAGATGACCTTCTTTCGACACTTTATCTTGCGACTAAAGCACCCGTCTGGGTTGCCCCTGCGATGAATCAGCAAATGTGGGCAGCCAAAGCGACACAGCGTAATTTAAATACACTGGTTGAAGATGGCGTACATGTGATCATGCCCGATGCTGGTTCTCAAGCCTGTGGTGATGTGGGCTTAGGGCGTATGCCTGAGCCAGAAGATTTAGCGGATCAAGTGACGGCCTATTTTCATCAAGCACAGCGAGCTATTGCTGAAAAATTTGGCATGCTTGCCGGTAAACATGTAGCGATTACAGCAGGTCCAACACGCGAGTCGATAGATCCTGTTCGTTATATTTCCAACCACAGCACAGGGAAAATGGGTTTTGCACTGGCAGCGGCTTGTTATGCAGCTGGAGCTAAAGTAACGCTGATCGCAGGACCCGTAAGTTTAGATACACCAAATGGTGTACGACGGATTAATGTGCAGTCTGCAATTAAAATGTTAGAGACCAGTCTGCAAATGCTGGATGAAGGCTGTGATATTTTTATTGCAACAGCAGCCGTTGCGGATTATCGCGTGGCAGAAGTTGCAGAGCATAAAATCAAAAAAGCTGGCGATGAACTCAATGTGGCATTAATTAAAAACCCAGATATCGTTGCAACGATTGCGCAGCAGTCAAAACGTCCATTTATGGTTGGATTTGCTGCCGAGACACGCAATGTCGAGGAGTATGCTGCAGGCAAACTTGTGGCGAAAAAACTCGATATGATTGCGTGCAATGATGTCTCACGTAAAGACATTGGCTTTGCTTCTGATGAAAATGCCATGACCGTGTTCTTCGCCGATCAATATCAAATGGAAAAGCGTGATTTAGAGAAAGCGTCAAAACAAGAAATTGCACAGCAATTGGTGGAAGCTATACATGATGCGCTACATCATGAGCCTGAAACGGACGATGAATAATTTCAGTTGATTCCTCAAAATCCCCGCAATGTTCGGGGATTTTTTATGGCGCTTTTATGATGTTTTGTTTTAAGGCTCTATATTGAATAAATCACGAGGTGTTCAGTTTCATGTTGAAAATTTGAAGGTTAGGAAACCACTACCAAAATGGTCATTTTCAACAAAAATATGTCAGCAATAGACCAAGGCTGTCAGTGTTTTAAAACAGCAAAAATGCAATTTAAGTGATTGATATCAAAATTAAATATAAAATTGAGAAATCTTGATAATTTGGCTTGTACTGTGTGTTTTATTGGCTATTATGAAGCAAACAATGAGGAATGTTTGGATCGGAATCTGTGATCGGTCTGACTTTTTCATCAAGAATAAATGCATCATGGGGGATGCAATATGTTTCGATGGCTCACCATTTTTTTACTGTTGAGTTTGGCTGGTTGTAGTTATTTTGTCTCGACAGATGAATTATCTCGGCAGATTGAGCAGCAGATGCAGCACGAGTTTGATCAGAATCCAGATTATCGGCAGTACCATTTACGGATTCAAAATATAAAAGTATTAGAACGTAAGGGATTAAGTTTTAAGGCTCAGGCGACGTTGCAATACGATGGTCAGCCTTATACTGTTTTGGTCGATATTTACAAAGACCTGCAAGGCTATGCATGGAAAATAGATGAAGAACAATTTGCCTTCATTGACGAAGCTGAAATTGCAAAATATCAGGCGCAGTTAGATCAAGAGTTGAATCATTTGGTTGAGGAATTGGAACAGCCAACCGAAGAGGTTGAACCTGTTACATCGGCGCCTGAGAGTTATGTGGGTATGCGTGAGGAAGAAGATCCATCCGATTATCAATGGACTGGCTATGATGAGCCTTTTCCCAAGGGGAACATTACGGTCAATAGTCATTGAGTGATGATGTGACTGTTTAGATGATTTAGCTGAGTTGTCGATCTTACCAAGCAAGCACTTTAAGAAACATGAAAAATAAAAAAAGCCCGCAAAATAGCAGGCTTTCACCTTTTGAAGATTAATCTTCTAAAACGACTTTAGGATGATCACGTAAATAGTCTTCAGTACGTTGCATTGCATCTTTAATATTTTGGATGGCATTTTCCACATCGGCAAAGGTTTTGGCATTGCCACCACTTAAAGCCTGACGCCATTTTCGAGCACCTGGTAGATTTTGGAATAAACCTAAAATATGACGGGTAATGATAGAAAGCGGCGCACCTTCTTCCATGCGTTTAGCAATATACGGTAGCATCTGATCGATAATATCGAAACGGTTGGGTAATTCGAGATCCCAAAGCTGACCAATCTCAGCCAATAAATACGGGTTGTGATAAGCCTCACGGCCAATCATCACGCCATCAACATGTTGTAAATGTTGCTGTGTTTCAGCAAAGGTTTTCACCCCGCCATTAATTTCGATCAATAAATTTGGACGGTCTCGTTTCAAACGATAAACATCTTCATAACGTAAAGGTGGCACATCACGGTTTTCTTTTGGCGACAAACCTTGCAGCAGGGCAATACGGGCATGCACGATAAAATTGTTACAGCCAGTCTTTGCCACGGTATCAACAAAATGCAGCATTTCTTCATAAGACTGCATGTCATCAATCCCGATGCGGTGTTTCACGGTCACTGGAATATCAACAGCATTTCGCATTTCAGTAATACATTCTGCAACCAAATCAGGCTCTGCCATCAAGCATGCGCCAATTTTATTGTTCTGAACGCGGTCACTCGGACAGCCGACATTGAGGTTTACTTCATCATAGCCCCAGTCCTGTGCCATCTTGGTACAGGTCGCTAAATCTTTGGGATTTGAACCACCAAGCTGTAACACAATCGGGTGTTCTTCGTTGTTATAGTCCAAATGACGATTCGCACCGCCAAATAATATCGCACCTGTGGTGACCATCTCGGTGTAGAGAATCACATTAGGGTTAAACAAGCGTGCAAAGAAACGATAGTCACGAGTCGTCCAATCCATCATCGGCGCAACACTAATTCGTGGTTGAAGTTTATTTTCAATGGGTTGGAGATCAGTCATTAAAAAAACACGCCTTAAAAGAACAAGATGGAAGAACGAAATGGAAAATGGTGAAGAAATACCAAAAGCTGTCTGAAATACGATGAAAAAAACCGCATTTCAAGACGCGCGCAATATTAGCATAAATTGTGGTTTGGGGCATGGTCTTGCTAGTGTGGCTTATTCAAAGTCAAGCCAGAATGAGTTGGAAGTGTGGCTTAAGTAATTTAAATTTTTATGTGATTAATCTATAATTTTATAAACTTTATTGTATGGTTTCTCAGCAAATTTAACTGCCTGCCTTTATGTCTTTATTTTCCCAATATCTAATGCAACGCCAATTTTGTATCTCGTTTGAATATCTAACGACGCAAAAACCGCATTTGGTCCCAACGACATTTGCGGGCTTTCCTGTGTGCATGACATTGGCTGACCGAGTGCAAAGTGACACGGATATTGCTCCTTTAGTAGCGATGCAAGACTATGCTCAAAGCATTGAAAAAATTCTGCATTATTCGGGGAAAGGTCGAGATATCTCAGATTTTCAAACTTTTCTGAAAGATGCTCAGCAGCATGGGGTAGAGAATTTACTCTTGCTCAGTGGCGATAAGCTCAAGCAGCATCAGGATGGGGCAAATGATCCGAGTTTACGGAGCCGTTATTTAGAATCTGTGAATCAAGTCATGGCAGCCAAAGACTTTGGTGGGTTTTATTTAGGGGTGGCTTTTAATCCGTTTAAATATGCAGAAGCAGAAAAGGATGCGCAGTATTTTAAACTGAATAAAAAAATTCAAGCTGGCGCTGACTATGTGATTACACAGTTGGGCTTTGACATGGATGTGTTGAGCAGTTACCAACACTATATGCAGCAATACTATCCACATGTACCTGTATTGGCGTGTGTCATGCCGCTAACATTTGCCCGTGCCCGTTTTATGGCCAAGCAAAAAGTTGCAGGCATCGTGCTTTCAGCAGATGTATTAAATTTTTTGCAACAAGAACAGCAAACAGACGCCATACAAGCAGAACAGAATGTCTATGCTCGCTGCGCTTTACAAATTTTAATGTGTCAGCATCTGGGCTATGCAGGGGTTCATTTATCGGCTTGCCATAAAGCAGTAGAACAAGAGAAGTTGCAAAAAGCAATTTTGCAATTTGCCACATTAACGTTTGAACAATGTTTAGCAAAATGGAAAATGCTTTGGCGCTCTAGTGTTGAGGTGAACTTCCAACCGACGGGCGCAAATAACCATAAGGCTCCAGTTGAACAGGTTTTGAAATATAAAAGTATGCATGTCATGCATGAGTTATTTTTTAGTTCAAAACTGGCCAAAGGGACGGGATCTTATATTTTTTCGGCCAAATTATGGCAAAAACCGAAAGCTGATGCGGCCTTGCTGAAAACAGAATTTATCAGTAAACATGGCATCGTGGGCTGTGAAAATTGCGGACAATGTCGTTTAGGTGAAACCTTATATATTTGTCCTGAAACCTGTCCCAAAGGATTAGCCAATGGACCCTGTGGTGGCTCCAACCTTGACCGCTGTGAGTTTGAAGACCGTGAGTGTATACACTCGGTCAAAGCGCGGTTGGCGAAAGCCGTGGGTCAAGAAAAAATGCTGAAGCAAGAGCTCATCCCTACCGTTGCAATTGAAACTCGGCACAGTAGTTCTTGGAAAAACTGGTTCGTTCCACCGACATCGCCACCAATAGAACATTAATTCATTTAAAGCATTATTCAGTCTGCAAACTTTATAAATGTGAATCTTTCAGGCGCTAATCATTCTAAAAATCAGACGAATAGTCGTATAAAAAAATGAAAAAGATGAAAGAAACAATTAAGATCAACAGCAGATGAAAATCAAAAATTAAAAATAGATATTTGAAGAATTTGGGGAATACCACATGATGAAAAAGACCTGCTTAGGAATAGCGTTGGTTTTCACATTGTCAGGCACAACAGGCTGTTCAGTTGTCATGGCAAGCAAGCAGCCGAGCAAGAAAAATACCGAAATGATTCAACAAGGGCTGTCTCGTAACTTGGTAATTGCTGAATTTGGCGCACCGATCATCTCTGAATATAAAAATGGCAAACGCCATGAAATTTATACTTTTACTCAAGGTTATTCGACTGCCAGTAAAGTGGGACGTGCGTTTTGGCATGGTGCGGCAGATGTGGCGACTGTGGGGTTATGGGAACTTTTAGGAACACCTGCCGAATCCGTTTTTAACGGAAAGAAAATGTCTTATGAATTGATTTTTGATGAAAATGATCAGTTAGAACGTTATACCTATCTTACACAAGATGAAACCAAATAGTTGAATATAGAGATATTTTGATTGCATGGTGGTAAACAATTGCGCTAAGTTCAAATGGTAGAAAAATAAACGAATTATCCATTGGAATTTAGCAGGCATGATGCTACTTGAAGAAATATTTAAAAGTAAAAAGTCGGAACATACCGACCAATTTAATTTACGCATTCATCGAGGGTTAAGTTGGCTGAAAAAGTCGATTGATCTTCAAGATGACCTCGATTTGCAATTTATCAGTTTGTGGGTGTCCTTCAACGCAATATACGCGCAAGACTTACAGATTGCGCAGGACAAGCAAAGCTTAAGGCAGTTTTTATATGTGATTTGCCAAAAGGATGCAGAGCATAAAATCTATAATATTTTATGGGAGCGTTTTAGTCAGCCGATACGGTTGTTTTTAGATAATCCCTATGTTTATCAGGGCTTTTGGGATTATCAAAATCAAAAAATTAGCCATGACGCATGCAAAGAGGGCTTGGCGCATGAAAAACAGAAAGTACTACGCGCGCTTAAAGAAAAAGATTCCGTTGATATTTTAATGGTGCTGTTCAATCGCATGTATACGCTACGCAATCAAATGGTTCATGGCGGCGCGACCTATAAAAGTTCGGTCAATCGCAAACAACTTCAAGATGGCTGCACAATACTGTTGGCACTCTTACCAGTATTTATGGTGATTCTTTTAGAAAATGCAGAAACCTTGGATTTAGGCAAACCCTTTTATCCTGTGGTGCAGGTCAGTTAATTTCAAAAACATAAAGCCACAGTAATGTGGCTTTAGAGTAATGATCCATACATTTCATTGTGGATATTTTAGTTGACGCGCAGTATAGAGTTGATCGATCAAGACAAAAAATCCAGCAGCAATGACTAAAGCAATCCCTGTCATGCAGGTGGTGGTCCAGCCGCCATGATGCCATGCAAATACGCCCAAAGCTGAACCACATGCACCACCGACAAAATAAAAAGTCATATAAATTGAATTGATTCGAGAGCGTGCAATCGGGTTGAGTTGGAAAATAATATTTTGATTACAGCTATGCACCATTGCCAAACCGAGGTTAATTAAACCATAGCCCAAAATATAAAAAGCAAGAGATGATCCACCCAAATATAGCAGTCCCCAACTGAGGGCTAAGATGCTGCAACCGAGCCAGGTTAATTTTCGGTTAAAGCCTAAATCTGCCCAACGCCCAATCCACTGTGTTGATAGGGCACCAAACACACCAACTAAAGTCACAACACCAACCCAAACATCGGCCAACTGAAAAGGTGGCTCAGTCAGTAACATGGCAATGGTGGAAAACAGCATACTCATCGCGGCAAAGACACAGCCTCCAATTAGAGAACGGAAAATTAACCGTGGCTCATGTTTGAGTAATGCGCCCATTGACTGGAAAACTTGGCTGTAGGGCATCCGTGTGATGCTGACCACGGGCAGACGTTTTTTGAGTAAGAGTGCTAATACCAACATCAAGAGCGCACTGAGGATGTAAATCGATTTCCAATGAAACAGATAGGACAATAAGCCAGAGAGACTGGTCGATAACAGAATGCCGACCAATAACCCACTCATTAAAAAGCCAACAACTGCCCCAATTTTTTCAGGTCGTATCGCAACAGTGACCAAAGGGATAAGAACCTGAGCAGCCACTGAAAATAGCCCCGTGATAATGGTTCCTGCCCAAAGCATGTATAGATTGGTCGAAAAAGCACAGAGGGCTAAACCGACAGTCGCACCAAGCATGAGTAATGGAATAAATTTGGCTTTATTCACAATATCGCCAATCGGCACAATAAACAGTAGACCCAAAGCATAAGAAATTTGCGCAAAGGTGACGGTTAGCGCAACTTCAGATTGTGGAATTTGAAAGCTCTGTTGGATAGAAGCCACTAAAGGTTGGCAATAATAATTGGCACCCGCACATAAACCACATGCAGCAGCCATAAGCCACAACAGGGTTTTATCATGGCTAATGTCGATCGAGGCTTTCATAAATTGTCCAGATATTGGGCGGAAGCGTATGCAAAGAATTTGCTGCCACGCTGTTGTGGTCACTATAAGGAAAATCAAACAGGTCTTAAAGTGTTTCTCTGTGAATTGTATCCACGCACGCGTTTAGGATTTCTTACTGAGACTGATCATCAAGACACCCAGCATATTCAGACCGCAACCGACCCATTGCCATAGGTTTAAGTGTTCATTCAATAAAGCGACGGCCAGTAAAATCGTTAAAATGGGCCCGATAGAGGCAATCATAGCCGATTGTGCAGCCCCAAGTCGGACGATACTTTGCATCATCAAAATGGTTGGAAGCACGGTTACCAATAGTCCTAGCGCTAAACCATACAGCCAGACTTGACTCGGGAGTTGTTGGAGCAAGGCGATAGGCTGTGGTGTTGCAAATAGAAAATGAATAATCGTCCCAACGCAGGCTATGCTCAGGGCTAGACCAGTAAAGTGTAAAGAACCAAACTTTTGCATGAGGCCTGGCGTGAGTAATAAGTAAATTGCAAATAACACGGCACTGGCAAAAACCAAACTACATCCGAGCCAAAAATACTGATCATGTGGTGTGGTACTTTGTTCTTGTAGCATCACTAACACTGTCCCGCCATAACTTAAAATCAGGGCAAGGATGGTTTTAAAACTCAGTGGCTTTTTGAATAAAACAGCGGAAGCCAGTACAGTTAATGTGGGATACAGGAAAAGTATAATTCGTTCAAGCGAAGCACTGATATACATCAAGCCACGGAAGTCGAGCCAACTCGAAAAGTAATAGCCGATTAGACCGGAAATGAGCAAGAGCACCCAATCTTTTCGTTGAATCGTTTGATAGGAACGTCGACTCAGCCATGCAATGACCAAGAAAAACGGCAATGCACTCATCATGCGTAAAGCCATGAGGACTGTGGCATCGACAAGAGGAGAAAGTGCATAGGCTTGCTTAATAAAAATCGCTTTGGTACTAAACAAGAAGGCAGCAATCAGTGCAAAAATTGCACCGATGAAGTGCGGACTAAGGTTTCTTGACATAAGTTAAGGTGTGCCTCATGACGACTGAACGAATTCGACAGCATTGTTCCGACAAGTTTGAACTGTCATTCTGATTATAAAAAATGCATCGTGTGAGTAAAAATGCAAAAAAAGAATAGGACTTATTCCTTTATGCATAAGGGATTGCTAGATCAAACATGAAAAACAGTGGAAGAAATGACCAATTTGGTTTTGAATTTTTTAATCTCAACATGACTCGGCAGGTCAAATATATCAGGCTGAAACATTTAAGGTGAAAATTGCACATAAATGGTGCAATAGTGTTTTTTTGGGATAGAAAGTCAGTAGCGATATCATGATGCTAAATATTCAAAAAATTATTTTTTTAGCTAAAAAAGTCAATTCTAAGTTAAGGCGAAGCATCAGGTGGGGAGAGCAAGATCTCAATAAACCCGAAACGTGCGCAAAAATCCATCGGATATTCAAGCTGACCGATTTGACGAGACTGTGGCAGAAAAAAGTCAGTTTTCAATGCAGGTCAGCACGTCAAAACTGTCAAATGAGTCAACGAGCTGATGCAGTCTGAATGAAATAGCGGCTTTACCTGACTTAAGTCGATTTTTCACGACACGTTCAGGTCATTAGTTGTCGAATGAAAATGTCACAATGATCAACGCACTGAAACAATCAGCACTAAAACCAGCGAAATTATTTATTTTTTTGGTCTTAAGTAATATTAAAAAGTTATAAATAGGATAAAAATGAGTAATAAATCGACAAATAAAACTGAATAAATGAAATATCGCACTATTCTTTTCATGAATCATGAGTTCAAAATATGGGTATTTATTAAATAAATATTGGGTAGTATTTTAAAAAAGTTCAATTAGAATCCAAAAATTGTACAAAAACACATCCTGAGGGGAGACATCGCGGATTGCGATGTTTACTTAAGAAAAATTAGCTTGAGGAACGCTCATGCAGATCGGAATTCCAGCCGAAACTGTTGTCGGTGAAAATCGCGTCGCTGCGACGCCTGAAACAGTAAAGAAGTTGATCAGCGCTGGTCATAGCGTCGTTATTGAACGTGGGGCAGGGGTAAAAGCTGCTTACATCGATAGTGCCTATGAACAAGTTGGTGCCAAAATTACGGATGATGCCTATACCGGTAGTCAAATGATTTTGAAAGTTCGTGCACCTAAAGGTGACGAAATTCAAAAACTCACAGCGGGTACCACCGTTGTGGGGATGTTTGACCCTTACCGCAACACCGAACTTGACCAATTTGCGTCACAAAACGTGTCTGCATTTGCATTGGAACTTTTGCCACGGACCTTATCTCGTGCGCAAAACATGGACGTACTTTCATCTCAAGCCAACCTTTCAGGTTATAAATCTGTGCTTTTGGCTGCGGCAGAATATCAACGTATGTTCCCAATGTTGATGACAGCAGCAGGTACAGTAAAACCTGCACGTGTTGTGATCATGGGCGTAGGTGTCGCAGGCTTACAAGCCATTGCAACAGCGAAACGTTTAGGTGCCGTAGTTGAAGCCACTGACTTACGTCCTACAGCACGTGACCAAGTTGAATCTTTGGGTGGTAAATGGTTAGACGTACCAATGTCACCAGAAGAGCAACAAAACGCAGCTGATGCTGCGAAAAATGGTTATGGCTGGATGCCGGGTGAAGACTACATTCGCGACCAAGCGATTATTGTTGATAAAGCCGTATCGAATGCTGACATCGTGATTACGACTGCATTATTGCCGGGTCGTGACGCACCACGTTTAATCAAAGCAGAAACTATTGCCAAAATGAAACCGGGCTCAATCATTCTAGATATGGCGGTTGAAACTGGCGGTAACGTTGAAGGTTCTGTTTGCGGCGAAAATGTCGTGACTGCCAATGGTGTGAAAATTCTCGGTATTCCAAATATTCCTTCAACAGTTTCGACTGAAGCGTCGGCACTGTATGCACGTAACGTTTTGAATTTCATTGAAACCCTGTTTGATAGCGAAAAGAACTTCGCAATTAACCCTGAAGAAGAAATTCAAAAAGCACTACTTGTCACTCATGGCGGCCAAGTGCTGCTGAAACGTGGTTAAGGAGAATCATCATGGTTGAAACGATTACTATTTTTGTCTTGGCAATCTTTGTTGGTTACTACGTGGTTTGGGGGGTAACACCTGCACTACATACACCATTAATGGCTGTAACCAATGCTTTGTCCTCGATCATTATCGTTGGTGCGATGATTCAAACCGTTGGTATCCCAGGTATTGTGGATGCAAGCGTACAGTTCCAAAGCATTAACGTGGTGAGTATTTTAGGTGCGATTGCCGTTTTCCTTGCAAGTATCAACATTTTTGGTGGCTTTGCGGTGACTGCACGTATGCTTGAAATGTTCAAACCTAAGCAAAAGAAAAAAGAGGGTTAATCCATGGAATTCATTAAAGAATATGCGGATTGGTTCTACCTGATTGGTGCCGTTCTTTTTATCTTAACGTTGCGTGGTTTGTCTGGTCCAAAAACTGCGATTCAAGGTAACCGTTATGGCATGATCGCAATGGCAATTGCTGTAATTACTACATTCTTTGTCGCAGATCATCCAGTGATTTGGATGATTGTGGGTGCAATGGTGTTGGGTGCGGTCGTTGGTATTGCACGTGCAAAAACAGTTCCGATGACGCAAATGCCTGAAACTGTGGCACTGATGCACTCATTGGTCGGTTTGGCTGCGGTACTGATTGCGATCGCTGCGATTCTACATAACAACCAATTGACTGCGGCATTCGCGGAAAATGAAGCGGTATTAACAGCAGCGGGTGTAGAACATGCCCACATGAGCAAAGTTCATTTATTTGAATTGTTTGTAGGCTGTTTCGTTGGTGCGATTACATTCACAGCGTCGGTATTTGCTTACGGTAAATTGGCTGCGAAGAAATGGGCAAAAACCATTTCAGGTGGATGGGTAAAACCTGTTCAAGCCTTAGTTTTCCTTGCGATGTTGGCGTGTGGTATCTACTTCTTTACCACAGGCAACATGAATGCTTTCTGGGCAATGACTGTTCTTGCACTTGCATTTGGTTGGGTATGGATTGCACCTGTAGGCGGTGGTGATATGCCAGTGGTGGTATCGCTACTGAACTCATTCTCAGGTTGGGCAGCAGCAGGGATTGGTTTCACGCTTGAAAACAACATGCTGATTGTTGCAGGTTCACTGGTTGGTTCATCGGGTGCAATTCTGTCTTACATCATGTGTAAAGCCATGAACCGTTCAATCATCAACGTTTTGTTTGGTGGTGCAATGGGTGGTACAGCAGTAGCGGCGGCGGATAATGGTGAAAAAGCACAGCGTAATCACCGTTCAGGTTCTGCAGACGATGCTGGTTTCTTAATGTCAAATGCGGACAGCGTGGTGATCGTACCGGGTTATGGTATGGCGCAAGGTCGTGCACAAAATGCCGTGAAAGAATTGTGTGAAATCTTAAAAGAACAAGGTGTAAAAGTTCGTTTTGCGATTCACCCAGTGGCAGGTCGTATGCCGGGTCACATGAACGTACTTTTAGCTGAAGCTGATGTTGCATACGAAGACATTCTTGAAATGGACGAGATCAACTCAGACTTCCCAGCAACAGATGTAGTACTGGTGATTGGTGCGAATGACGTTGTGAACCCAGCGGCAAAAGACGATCCAAGTTCTCCAATTTACGGTATGCCAATCCTTGAAGCGCATAAAGCACGTACCATTATGGTGATCAAACGTTCTATGGCTACAGGCTACGCAGGTCTAGATAATGACTTGTTCTATAACGATAAAACGATGATGATCTTCGGTGATGCGAAGAAAGTTGTGGAAGATATGACAAAAGCCATTAATGGCGGCGGTCATTAATCCATGCTCCCAAAGTCCCGCTGTGATAAAGCGGGATTGAGGAAGATTTAAAACCACCTTCGGGTGGTTTTTTGTTTTCTTTGCTTTTATTTTCTTCGCTTTTGATTAATTGATGCTTCACACTAAAAGTGCACAAATATTTAGCGCATCAGGTGCTTGAATCAAATTGATGCGTATTTTGAAAACAAGGTGCAGATTGATGCGCTGTTTTGTTTCATTAGAGTTGATCTCAGTGATTCACAACATTGTCGCGAACTGGTTTTGTGACGCAATGCATTGAAAAATAATTAATTGTCTAAAATTTGGTATTCTTTTTGCACAGCATGGTTATTCTTGGGGGAATAATCATGAAAAAAACATACTTGATGGCACTGTTTCTGAGTGTCCTGACATCGACTGCATGGGCAGATGACCCGCAAATCGCCAGTAATATTCAAGAAATTCGTATCTCGCTCGACAGTATTTGGGTGGTACTGGGCGGTATCTTGGTGTTCTTTATGCAAGCCGGATTTGCCATGATCGAAAGTGGTTCAGTTCGCAGTAAAAATACCGTGAATGTACTCATGAAAAACTACATGGATGCCTGCTTGGGTGGTCTGGTGTTTTGGTTGGTGGGTTTTGGTCTGATGTTTGGTGTAAATACCACGGGCTGGTTTGGCTTAAGTCATTTTGCACCCGATCAACTGGATGATTGGCACTGGAACCTTCTATTTTTCCAAATGATGTTTGCTGCAACGGCAACCACTATTGCCAGTGGTGCCATGGCGGAGCGGATTCATTTTGTGGCTTATGTGGTGAGTGCTGCCGTTGTGTCAGGTCTGATTTATCCTGTCTTTGGTAGTTGGGCATGGGGCAGTTTATTTGGTGGAGACGGTTGGTTAAAAGCACTCGGGTTTATCGATTTTGCAGGTTCGACCGTGGTGCATTCGATGGGTGGCTGGGTAGCTTTAGCGGGCATAATCGTACTGGGTCCACGTTTGGGGCGATTTGGACGTAATGGGCAAAGCCATTATTTACCGGGGCATAACTTACCATTAGTAGCATTAGGTGGTTTTATTTTATGGTTAGCATGGTTTGGTTTTAATGCAGGCTCGACCATTAATGCCAATGTCAGCGTAGGACGTATTGCTTTAAATACGCATCTTGCAGCGTGTGCGGCAGCGGTTGCATACATGTTGCTCTGCCTCATCCGATCTAAAGCCATTTTGATCCGCAGCACGATCAATGCCTCACTGGGTGGCTTGGTTGCCATTACGGCAGGCTGTGCAACGATGTCTCCACTGTATGCGGTCATCACCGGGTTATGTGCAGGTATTATGGTGACCTTCCTGCCAATGCTCATGGAAAAAATGAAACTGGATGATGTAGTGGATGCGGTGACGGTACATGGTTTCTGTGGCGCATGGGGAACATTGGCTGCAGGGATCTTCCTTGAAAATAATATGTTTAATGGCGATGTCATCGCGATACAAGGGCTTGGAGTGATTGCAGCCTTTTTATGGGGCTTTGGCGTTGCGTTCATTGTATTTAAGGTCTTGGACAAATTGTTGGGTGGCTTACGGGTGAGTAAGCAACATGAACAACGTGGTTTGGACTATACCGAACATGCTGAATTGTCTTATCCCGAGTTTCAAAAAGATGTGACTTTTGAAACGGATGATATGACCAAGCGTCATTAACAGGAGTAAAGCAATGAGTACCGAACTGTTGAATTTGGCACAACGCCGCGAAGCTTTAGAAAAAGGCTTACAACAATTTATTCATGGGACTTTACTCGACAGTGCGCTACGGCACTGGGAGCAGCAGTACAGTATGAAACCGTCATTTGTCTTGAATCGCTTCTTAAATGAAATCTGTACCACCGAGGAGCTTCGCTTTTATCGTAAAGATATGCTGAAGCAAGTTTTGTATGAGTTATCTACCTTAGAAAAGCAGGAACTGTTAAGGGTTGAAAAACCACAGGAGCAGGTACAAGAAGACGAGCTCATTGCAGAAACGATTAGCGAGGCCTTTTTAGGCTTTATCGAGTCAGTCATGCTGACGGTGAAGTCTAAAGATCAAGCTGATTTCATCCAAGATGTGATTGAGCAATTAGAAGAAATTGGGCTGGCAATTGCAGCAAATGCACAAATTAATACGGCGAGTTTTGTCGAGTTTTTGCCCTTGACCAGTTATGCCAAAGTTTTAACAAGCATTTATGAAGTGTATTGTGACTTTTATGGCCCGATGCGTGCAGACCAAGTTTATGCACAAACCAAGCTGAAAATTAAAGCCAATTATCCTGAGGTGGATTTACACCAACTGCTTTAGTGTCGGGGGTAAAACACCATGAAGCTGATTGTCCGTGTATAAAGTGAAGGGATAAAAAAAGCGACCTAATTAGGTCGCTTTTTTCTGGAAGCTTAAGCTACAGTTTCTGGAGCTGTACGCCATAAGCTTTCTAAATCATAGAATTTACGTGCTGTAGGTAACATCACATGTACCACTACAAAACCGAGATCAATCAGGATCCATTCTGCATCACGTTCGCCTTCAACACCGATAGGGCGGAATCCAGCTTTACGTGCTTCTTCTGCCACGTTGTCTGCAAGAGACTTAATGTGACGAGTTGAAGTACCGCTTGCAATAACAATCGCATCTGCTACGTTGCTGATAGTGCTGATATCAAGTTCAATAATATCTTTGGCTTTTACATCTTCAAGTGCTTTACGTACAACAGCTAAGCACGCTTGTACGTCTTTGATTTGCGTTGATTTTGCGAGATCGAGAGAATTAGAAGCGCTGGGCGATGGTTCTAAATTCATAGAGGGTATGATTTCCTGACAATTTTACATGATCTAATATAGCGGTTTTGTTGCTGAATTTCAAATCAACACGTCATTGACCATTGGCTAAATGAGGGAAGTATTTGTCTTTCCACGCAAAAGAATGTGATGAGTTGCTTCGTGGTCGGTATTCAGCCGCGATGTAACCTGTATATTGGCTTTGATCTAACCATTTAAAAATCTCTGCAAATGGAATCTGCGCTGAGTCAGGTTCATGTCGCCCCGGACAGTCAGCAAACTGTATGTGACCGATATCCTGAATATTTTCTGCCAAAGTACTGAGAATATCTTCACCCATCATCGCCATGTGGTAGCAGTCATATTGCATCTTCAAAGTAGAGTGTTGTACAGCTTCAAGCATTTCCTGAGCTTGGGCAATATTTTGCACCAAAAAGCGCGGCATATCAGTGCCATTAATCATTTCAAATACCGGTTGAATATGATGTTCGGACAACATGTGGCATGCCAGTTTAAGGTTGCTCGACAAGGTATTTAAACATGGGAGTAAGTCTGCATCTTGGGGCTGTTTGCCGGCTAAAATATTGACACTCGGTACATTTAACGCAGTGGCATAGCGAATACATTGCTCTAAGGCCTGATGAAATTGATTTTCACGCCCCGGAACTCCCGCAAGACCATCGCCGCCTTGCATCAAATCACCCGCAGGGACATTGATTAAACACAGGCTTAAATCATTGATAGTGAGCTGGGTTTGGATTTGCTCAATACTCAGCTCATACGGAAACTGAATTTCTACATGCTTAAAACCATGTTCACGAGCCAAAGCAAAACGCTCTAACAACGGCACTTCGGTAAAAATCATGGATAAATTAACCGCGAGCTGAGTCATGTATATCGTCCTTGAAGCAATTTACTTCTAAAGTGAAAGTCGTTAGTTTTGTTCGACATGTTGAATGATGGTGGCTAAATCTTTTTCTGCAAAACCATTGTCCTGATGGGCTTTGAGTTGCGATAAAGCAAGGCTGGCAACAGGGATGCTTAACTCAAACTCGGCGGCCAGTTGGACTGCATTATTCAGGTCTTTAGATAAAGTTTGAACTTTCCATTGCACGGGTTCGAACTGATGCGAGGCCATACGTGGAGTTAAAATCTGAAAAGGTTTTGAGTCTGCAAAACCACCGGCAAGCGCTGGTGCTAATAACGTGGTGTCTACACCTGATTTCTCGGCCAATGCAACGGCTTCGGCGATTAACGTACTATTGGCAGCAACGATCAGCTGATTACAAATTTTGGTGGCTTGACCTGTACCTGAGTCGCCCATGCGGGTAACACGTTGAGATAAAACATTGTAAATCAGACTCAAATCTTGAATCGTTTGAGCATCACCACCGGCAAAGATGACCAAAGTGCCTTGTTCAGCACCTGCTGTGCCCCCCGAAACAGGAGAGTCAATCCAAGTGACTTGTTTCAACTTTGCAGCTTGAGCCAATTGATGGGATTGATTCACAGAAAGACTCGAGAAGTCGACAATAATTTGTCCTGCCGCTAAATGGGTTTCGATGCTTGCATACACCGCGGCAACAGCAGCATCATCTGCGAGACAAGATAAAACCACAGGATAATGGGCAATCTTGTCCAATTGAAGCGCTGTCGCGCCAATCGCAATCAACTCATCACACGCAGCGGCAGTTCTGTTCCATACCGCAACTTCAAATCCTGCCTGAATGAGACGCGTGGCCATACGGCTACCCATCAGCCCCATACCTAGAAATGCAATTTTTGTATTACGATCAAACGCCATGTGCTGTACTCAATCTATCCTGTGTGACTATTTTACTTATATTGGCGTGGTAAAAACTGAACCTCTGGGTTCTTATCTTTTTTACGTGCCAATTGGCTGTTTTTGCCGAGCAGTAATTTAAATTGCCAGATTTTTTCTAAGCGTAAAGAGCGTTTTGGACTATGTTCCATAGCATCTAGCACTTGTTTTGCCGCTGCCAAGGCATCTGGTGAACGTTGCGATAATTCTTCGGCTAACTGCTGTGCCTGAAGCAAAGGCTGTACATTTAAATGCGTCACTAAGCCAATATCCTTGGCATATTCTGCGTCAAAAATACGTGCTGTAAGGGTTAATTCTTTGGCTAAATCCAGTCCAATCACACCTTTGAGCGAGCGGGTTAAACCCATATCAGGGACTAAGCCCCAACGACTTTCCATAATCGACATTTGCGTTTTCGGGTGGGCAATACGGATATCGGCAGCCAAGGCAAGTTGCATGCCTGCACCAAAACAAAAGCCTTCAAGTGCGGCAATCACCGGCACAGGAAGTTGTTGCCAAATCAAAAAGGCTTTTTGAAATAAACTTTGACCGGGCTTTAACAGTTCCCACGCGGCATAGGCACGATTTTTCGGATCATTGAGGTCAGCCAAATCAATGCCAGCACTAAATACATTGGCTTCACCGGTTAAAATGACACAGCGTAAGCTACGATCTTTTTTTAATTTTTCAGCGGTGCTAACCAATTCTTTGAGCAATGCAAAGCTCATTGCATTACGTTTTTCTGGACGGTTTAAGTAAACCGTTGCAATGCCATTATTTTTTTCTACACGTAATAAAGCCATGGTAATTACTCTTGTTGTTTCTGCGCCCGAGCATAGCATGCACCCTGACAGGATACATGACAGTGCAGTCACAACAGAAGCTGGACGGCACTGACTTTAGTCGGACTGCGCTTAATTATTTTGTTTGGCTAAGATTTGTTGAGCCGCGTGTTCAACTTGCCTCATGACATTTTTTAACTCATCAAAACGGTTCAGGGTTTCTTGAACAAAAGCTTCATCTGCTTTACGGCGTTCCTTACGTAAGGTCGATACAAATTGCTCAAATTGACCTGAAACCTCTTGGAGGGTCGGAGCGCCCACATAGCGGGTTGCACCATAAAGCCGATGTAGCACATGCTCTAATTGTGGGAAATCTTCATCTTCGATGAGCTGTGCCATTTCATGGATTTCTTGCTCAAAGCTATCGACGAGCATTTTCAGTAAATCGACTGCAAGGTCTTCTTTATTCGCGGCCAACTGCAAGCTTTGTTGCCAATCTAAAATGCTCGGCTCTAGGGCTTCAATCACTGAACTGCGCTCTAAAACCGGCACTTTCTTAAAGTTATCGGTAGTCCATTGGGTCAAGATTTGAATAATTTGATCCATTTGAATGGGCTTTGTGACATAGTCATCCATACCACTTTGCAGAAGCTTTTGTTTTTCATCAGAGAGCGCATGTGCCGTCAAAGCGATAATTGGAAGGCGCTTATGATTTTCAAAGGTCGACTCAAGAGAACGAATGGCACGCGTGGTATCGACACCTGACATCACAGGCATTTGAATATCCATAAAGATGAGGTCAAAAGCCCCCAAACCTTGCTCTTGGCGAGCTTGAATGATTTCAATGGCTTCTTGTCCACTCAAAGCCTTGGTGGTTTTCACATTTAACTCAGAGAGCAGGGCTTCAAGCACAATCAGGTTTGGCAAATGGTCGTCGACAGCCAAAATGTGCAGACCTTGACCATTAAATTCTTCATGCTGCTCTTGATCAAACCAAGGCTCATTACTCAATAACTGAATCAGCGCTGTACGGCTGAGTGGTTGATGCAATGGGCGAGCACGGTACTCGTTCAACATGCTTGGATCGAGCATCATTTGGTAGCCATAAACCGCTAAGTTACCGCTATAACGATGACGAATTTCTTTCAGTAAGGCTTCGGAGTCACCACTGTGATCGACGATCAACCAGGTATTTTCATTGGTTTTTAGCTGATTGAGTCGACTAAATAAATCAAGGATCGACTGCGTTTCAATATGTTCAACATCATAATTTTCTAAGTAATGACGCAGGACATTGGCGGTTGCTGGATGTGCTAAGTAGGAAACGACTTGTAGATTGCTAAATTGTGGATGCACAATTTCAATTTCTTCATCGACCACAAAGCGCGCAGTAAACCAGAAGGTTGAACCTTTTTCTGTTGGGGCACGTTCTTGGTTATCTTCAAAACCAATTTGTCCATGCATCAGGCTGACTAATTGTTTGGAGATGGCAAGACCTAAACCTGTACCACCAAATTGACGGGTAACAGATGCATCACCTTGCGAGAAGGATTCAAACAGTTTCTTACGGTCGGTACCGCTTAGGCCGATACCACTGTCTTGCACACTAAAGTGCAGCAGACATTGACCGATGTCATCATGCTCCATACGGACACGGACAATAATTTCACCATCTGGAGTGAATTTAATTGCATTTGAAATTAAGTTGGTCAAAATTTGCTTGAAGCGTAGGACATCACCAACCACAAATTTCGGCACATTGTCCGCATAGTAGAAGGTCATATCGATGTGTTTTTGTGCTGCCAATGGCGACAACATATCCATCACATCAAAGACGGCTTCTTCTAAGTCAAATTGCGCAGTTTCGAGTTCTAGTTTGCCGGCATCAATTTTGGAGAAATCGAGCACGTCATTAATTAAAGCCAATAAATGCGCAGAAGATTTACGAATCGTTTGTAGATATAAATTTTGCTCATTACTGAGGTTGCCTTGGCGCAGTAAAAGATGAATAAAGCCATCAATACTGTTGAGTGGCGTGCGCAGTTCATGGGAAATATTGGCCAAGAACACCGACTTCGACTGATTGGCATGGATCGCTTGGTCACGTGCTTGACGGTAGGTGATGTTTTGCACCTCTAAAGTATCAAGCGTGCGTCTTAAGTCATCTTCCGTTTGTTCGGTATGTTCACGTAACTCTAAGAAACTGAAATGTAAGCGTTTAACCACATTGGCAATATCACGCTGTAATAAACGAAGTTCGCCAGTACTGTTAATGATCATGTGCTGATCTAGAGTGTCGGCATTTAAACGTTGTAACTGCATGCGAATTTCGTACATTGGTGCGATCCAACGACGTGAATAAAAATTCAAACACAGCAAAAGTAATAAGAGCGTCAATAAACCCGTTGCAATCAATACGATTAACACGCGATAGCGGGCAATTTGCAGCGGTTGATTGTCCAGTTCAATGCTTAACCATGCCGGCGTCTGGGTTGAATCTGAAATTTTCAGGGCATAAATATGGTTGCCCTGATGTGCAATCGGTCCAATAAAAGACGCTTTACTGTCAAAAGCAGGCCAAATATCTTGATCTTGAAAGCCAATGCTCAGGCGGTTGTTGCCTTTAAGATCTAAAATCGCAGCACGAATCAAATGTTTTTCGTTCAACATGCTTTGCATGGCATTACGAGCTTGATCAAATTGCCACGGATAATGGTTGAGCAACTCTATGGCAGATTCTGACGTGGGTTGATAGCGCGTCAGGATCGCGACAGCCATCTGTTTTTGTTGTGCTTTGGCTGCATTGGAGGTTTCTGTTATTACCAACATCGCACCGACACAAGCCAAAATGGTGATCGGCACGAAAATAAGTGCAATCAACTGACCATAGGCATGATTTAAGTGTAGGCGTTTAAAAAGCTTTTTGTTGATATTTGACATGGTTTAAGCAGTTTATTCCTTATGCCCCGAATATTAGCATGGATTATTTAAAACTGATTGTGCTTTAATCACTTTCGCGAAAAAGCGAGGCAAATGGGTGCAGGCAAAGGCATTTTTTCATACAATAGGCGCACCTCGATATAGGTGTGAATAATGAGTAATACAACCCCTGATTTTCAAGCAGACGATTTTTTATTAGACCATTACGTCGGCAACACGCCGTTAGTGCGTTTACAGCGTCTGGCAAGTCATACTCAAGCAACAGTATTAGCCAAGTTAGAAGGCAATAACCCAGCGGGTTCGGTCAAAGACCGCCCTGCATATAACATGATTATGCAAGCGGAAAAGCGTGGTCAGATTAAACCGGGTGATACGTTGATTGAAGCGACGAGCGGAAATACAGGGATTGCTTTAGCCATGGTTGCTGCAATGCGTGGCTATAAAATGACCTTGATCATGCCTGCAAGTTCTAGCCAAGAGCGTAAAGATGCCATGCGTGCCTACGGTGCTGAACTGATCGAATCTGAAAACATGGAAGAAGCACGTGATCTTGCCCTTCAAATGGAAAAAGACGGCAAAGGTTTAGTCCTAAACCAATTTGGTAACCCAGACAATGTAGAAGCACATTACCTCACTACGGGTCCAGAAATTTGGAAACAAACGGGCGGTAAAATTACACATTTCGTCAGCTCTATGGGAACCACCGGGACCATTATGGGGATTTCGAAATATTTAAAAGAACAAAATCCGGATATTCAAATTGTCGGTTTACAGCCGTCTGAAGGCTCAAACATTGCTGGTATTCGCCGTTGGCCACAAGAATATCTTCCTACGATTTTTGACCCTTCACGTGTTGATCGTATTATGGATATTCCGCAAATTGAAGCGGAAAAAACGGCTCGTCGTTTAGCGCGTACAGAAGGTATCAGTGCAGGTACATCATCGGGTGGTGCGGTATGGGCTTCAGTTAAATTGGCTGAAGAAAATCCGGATGCCGTGATTGTTTGCATCGTATGTGACCGTGGTGACCGTTACTTGTCTACTGGTCTATTCTCTGTTGTTGATCCTGAATAATTACAGTGGCCGAACGGCACTGGTGAGTACTTATGCGTTTACCTGTTTTAATTTTTGATATCGAAACACTGACAGATTTGAAGTCAGGTGCGCATTTGTATGGACTGGATCTGCCTGAGGTGGATCTAGATGCTGCGCTGACTAAACTGCGTCGCCAAGAGGCGGGCACGGATTTTCAGCGTTTGGCCTTGCATGAAATTGTCTGTATCTCTGGACTATGGATTGATGAAAAGGGCATGAAGTTGTTTTCATTTAGCCGTGAAGACAATAGCGAAGCTGAAATTTTAAAAAAATTCGTTTCTATTTTTGAAAAGCGTCATCCGACCTTGGTCAGTTGGAACGGTTCACAGTTTGATTTGCCTGTGATTTTGTTCCGTGCCATGTATCACGGACTATCTGCACCAAGTTTGTTCGATCAGGGCGAGATTGATACGCAAAAGCGCTATAATAACTACCAGAATCGTTATCATCATCGTCATGTAGATTTGATGGATGTCATGGCCATGTTCCATGGTCGTCATTTTCAAAAGCTCGACGATGCAGCACATTTACTTGGTTTCCCCGGTAAACGTGGTGATGGTGGCTACCATGTGCCTGAATATGTGCGTGAACAACAGTGGATGGAACTGACCAGCTACTGTGAAGGTGATGTGCTCAATACATGGTTGATTTATTTACGCTGGCTGTTGCTGAAAGGACAGTTATTGTTAAATGATCATCAGCACTTGATTCAAAGTACGATTCAATATTTACAAACTCAGCCGCAACACGCTGACTTTTTATCGGTATGGCAGCAAACCTCGCAACGTACCGAATTCACTCAATCTGATTTCCCATCTTCCACACATTAGGTACGCATGAAACACAAAGCCAAACCCCAAAAAGCCCAACAACCCATTTATACATTTCAGGTTGAATCGCTTTCACATGAGGGGCGAGGCATAGCGCACTTTGGGACGCATCCAGATCATCCTACAGAAAAACACGGTAAGAAAGTATTTATTCGTTATGCCTTGCCGGGTGAAACAGTGCGTGCGCGTATTACCAATGTCGTTAAGCGTCTTGAAGAAGCAGACAGTCTGGAATTGCTGAGCGAAGAGTCTACACTACGAGTAAAACCGGCCTGCCCACATTATGGGGTCTGCGGTGGTTGTAGCATGCAACATATCCATCCCGACGAGCAAATTCGTTTAAAACAAGATGTTTTACAATCACATTTGCAACATTTTGCCGGCATTCAGCCTGATCAATGGTTAGCTCCTTTACGTTCATTGCGTGAAGACTACCGTCGCAAAGCACGTATTGGTGTGCGTTACCTACCTGCAAAAGATAAGCTCGTGGTCGGCTTTCGTGAGAGCCAGTCAAATAAGCTGACTTCGATTGACCGTTGTATGGTGTTGGATCGTGAGTTTGGCTCAATCACCACACTCAAACAATTGTTACAAAGTTTGCAAGGTAAAGCAGATATTGGGCATATGGAACTGGCCATGGGAGATCAAGAAATTGCTCTCCTGATTCGTCATACGGCGGAACTTTGCGCGGAAGATGTCAACCAATTAGTAAAATTTGCGTTACATAAAGAGTGGCAACTGTACTTACAACCTGAAGGGCCAGACAGCTTACATCGTGTGGATCATCCCGATGCACCGATGCGTCTGCACTATGGTCTAAGTGACTTTGCTGTGAAATTTGGCTTTAATCCTCAGGACTTCACGCAAGTGAATTCCACGATTAATCCGCAAATGGTGAAACTGGCATGTGAATTGCTTCAGTTACAACAGGGTGAGCGAGTTCTAGATCTGTTTTGTGGCTTAGGAAACTTTTCTTTACCACTTGCTCAATGTGTGGGTTCAACGGGTCAAGTCGTTGCAGTTGAAGGGAGTGAAGAAATGGTTCAGCGTGGTGCAGAAAATGCACAAAACAATGGCCTTTCGCAACTGAAATTTTATTCACAAGATTTAACAAAAGATTTTTCGCATCATTCTTGGGCAAAACAAGGATTTGATGCATTATTGATAGACCCACCACGTTCTGGTGCAGAAGAAATAATGCGTTATGTGCCCAAATTTGGTGCAAAAAGAATCGTTTATGTGTCATGTAATCCTGCAACACTAGCACGCGATGCTGGAATGCTGGTACAACAAGGCTACCGTTTGAAAAAAGCGGGTGTCATGGACATGTTTACCCATACAGGGCATGTCGAATCGATTGCTTTGTTCGAAAAAGAAAATCAGATAAACGATTAAAAGTTATGAAGCGTAGAAAACTAGGAGTAGGGTATGGTCACAGTACGTGAACAATTACCTGGACGTCTCAATGAGCTGTCTCAGGAAACGACTGTAGAACATGCCGAGCAAGCACAGCATGATTTGGCTGAATGGCTAGAGCGTGTGAGTGGCATGTTTGACGGGGCTCCTCTAAAGCAACTCGAAGAAGTTGCACATCTGACCTTACAGAATGAACTTGAAACAACGGTCAACCATCGCTCGAATACCTTCTATACGGGTATTGAAATGGCGGATATTCTTGCTCATCTGTATGCGGATGAAGATACGTTATCAGCAGCCATGCTGTATCGAAGTGTTCGTGAAGGCGTAACCAGTTTAGAAGAAGTCCAAAGCAAATTTGGCGATCAAGTGCATGCTTTGGTGAAAGGCACGCTTGCCATGGGTAAGTTGTCTGACCTGATTGAGCAAAATAAACGTCTAGAAGATCATTTTAATAATAACCAACGTGAACATTTGACCGGCATTTATAAAATGCTGATTTCGGTGACCGAAGATGTACGTGTTGTATTAATCAAACTTTCTGAACGTACCTATGCATTACGTGAGTTGGCGCACTCAACCAAAGAGCGTCAAGAGCGTGTCGCACGAGAAATTTTAACCATTTACTCGCCGCTTGCGCACCGTTTAGGGATTGCACAGCTTAAGTGGGAGCTTGAAGATCTTGCTTTCCGTTATCTAGCACCTGAACGCTATAAAGAAATTGCCTCTTTACTGAATGAAAAACGTTTAGAGCGTGAACAATATATTCAGTTCGTGACAGAAAAGTTACGTAAAGAACTATTAGATCATGGCATTGAGGCCGAGATTAATGGTCGGGTGAAACACATTTATTCGATTTATCGAAAAATGAAGAGTAAGAACCTGAGCTTTGATCAGCTTTATGACATTCGAGCGGTTCGTGTTCTGGTGGATAATGTACCTGAGTGTTATCACACACTGGGGATCGTTCATCAGATTTGGCGTCATATTCCGCATCAGTTCGATGATTATATTACCAACCCGAAAGCCAATGGTTATCGCTCACTGCATACGGCCGTGATTGCAGAGAACAAATCTTTAGAAGTGCAAATTCGTACGCACAATATGCACGAAGAAGCTGAACTCGGGGTGTGTTCGCACTTTAACTACAAAGAAGGTTCTAAAACCACAGATTATTCATTTAATCATCGCTTACATTCTTTGCGTGCAGTGCTTGAACATTATCAAGAACGAAATGATGCTAGCGCCCATAAAGAAGATGAGGCTTCTGAAAACTTCGAACAAATCCAAGAGTTTGAAGATTTTGAGAAAATCTATGTGTTTAGTCGTGATGGTGATATCAAAGAATTACCACGCGGTTCGACTGTGCTCGACTTTGCCTATCATGTGCATACTGAAGTGGGCAACAAGTGCTATGCAGCACGGGTGAACCAACGTTATGTACCTTTAACCTATACCCTAAAAACTGGGGAACAGGTCGAGATTTTAACCAAGAAAGATCGTGAGCCTAACCGAGATTGGTTGGTAAACTCGCTGGGTTATATCAAGACGGCTCGTGCACGTGATAAGTTGCGTCATTGGTTCCGTCAGCAAGACCGTAGTAAAAACTTGGAAGTGGGACGTGAGATTCTGAATAAAGAATTGTCACGTTTGGCGATTCACCCGAAAAGTATCGATTTGAATGATTACTGCAATCATTTTAATGTGAAATTGGGTGAAGATATCTTGATTGGCTTGGTGAGTGGTGACATTAGCCTGCATGCCTTAATCAATCAGGTTAACCGTCATATGCACCTCGATCAGGATGAGCCTGAACTGGTGTTAAAACCGACATTGAACCCTCGTGCAAGTCATACGCTTTCGGCGCATGGTATTTTGATTGATGGTCTGGACAATGTAGAACTACACATTGCTCAGTGTTGTCAGCCTGTGCATGGTGAATCGATTGCCGGTTATATCACCCTGAATCGTGGCGTGAGTATCCATAAGGTCGCATGTCCGGATTATATCCGTATGATTGGACAAGAGCCTGAACGTGCGGTTGAAGCGGATTGGGAAATGCAGCCAACCCGTGGTCAAAGTGTGCAAATCGTGGTGGAAGCTTATGACCGTCGGGGTTTGCTTAAAGATTTGACTCAAGTGATTTTCTCAGACCAAATCAACATTCGTCAGGTGAATACGATTTCCGAAAGTGATGGTATTGCCAATATGAAGTTATTGATTGAAGTGAAGGGATTGGCGCAGTTGTCGAAACTGTTGGCACGTCTAGAGCAACAACCGGGCATTATCAGCGCACGTCGCTTGGTACAAGGTAGCTAAAAATAAAATTGTATAAAAAACCCGCTGCGTGCGGGTTTTTTATTATATTGGGGGAGAGAAATTATAAAATTGAATGTTTATGCAGCCTTCAGAGCTTTTTGAAAAGCGTCGACAGAATCTAACACAAGCCATTGACCATTGGGTGGCAACAGGTCCTTTTAAAAATGGTAAAGCCGTATGTGAACATTTTGGCTTAGCGGTTCCTTTAATTTCCCAATTATTAAATAGTCATCGGCAGATTGGAGAGAAATTTGCACGTGAATTAGAGACACAATTGGAACTCATAAAGGGAAGTTTGGATCATGAAGTTCAGTTTATAGAACAAGATAATTGCACTGAGGAGCGATCAAACTTAGTCCTTTTTGAAATGCAGGTGGTTGAGACACAGGTATTTTCGTTAAAACCGATTTCAAATAATGTATCTCAATATTCAGCATTATTTAAAAACACTCAAGACCTGTATTTGATTCGCATCACAGCATCGTATTATGCCCCAGTATTACAAGAGGGTTGGCTTGTGGTCTGTGATGAACGGCGAGGGGTAGAGAGATCGGATCTAGCCTGTGTATATTTGCGAAATGGCTTAAATTTAATTTTAAACGTGATACAGCAAACAGATGATACATGGCAATTTGCAAGTCTAGACCAAAAACGACAGGTAGAATTCCTGCAATCCGATATTAAAAAGTTACATCCTATTATTGCGATTTTGCCTAGCTCATTTATTTAAGGTAGTCGCATAAAAAAACCCATCCGAAGATGGGTTTTGATCTGAACTATAAGTTGAAAAGCTTAAGGAATCTCTTCTTCTTCAAATTCAGGCTTCACTTGTACAATGAAGTCTTGACGGTTTAGACCACGCCATAGCGCGAAGGCTGTACCAATGTAGATTGATGAATATGTACCCACAAATACACCAACAAACATTGCAACAGAGAACCATTTCAGACCATCACCGCCCAGTACCATCATCGCTACAACAACCAGTAATAGTGTCATAGAGGTGTGAATGGTACGGCGAAGTGTTTCAGTTAATGCACTGTTGACAACTTCGAGAGGCTCAGCACCACGAATCTTACGGAAGTTTTCACGAATACGGTCAGATACAACGATGTTATCGTTGAGCGAGAAACCGATAATCGCGAGTAGTGCAGCCAAAACTGTTAAGTCAAACGGCCACTGCATCATGGCAAAGATACCAATGGTCACCACGATATCGTGGAATAAAGACAGTACAGCACCCATCGCAAGTTTGAATTCAAAGCGAATAGTGACATAAACCAGCATGAGCAGTAGGGCAAGACCTACAGCGCCAGCAGAACGCACGTAGAGTTCATTACCGACTTGACCGCCAACTACATCAACTTTATGTACTTCTGCTTTATTGCCTGGCAATTGAGCGGCAGTCGTAATGGCTTTGGTTAGGTCTTCAGCTTCAATGTCTTTTTGAACTGGCATACGAACCATCAGGTCGCGGTCAGATCCTAAGGTTTGTACCACAGGGTCTTTAAAACCAGCTTTTGTCAGCGCTGAGCTCACATCGGTAGATTTTACTGGTTGACTATAGTTCAACTCTGCCGCCACACCGCCAGTAAAGTCCAAACCGAGGTTTAGACCTTTGGTGCAAATAAAAAAGATACTTGCGAGCGTTAAAATAATCGATATAAAGGCTGCCGGTTTGGCAATCTTCATAAATGGAATAATGCGCTCGTTGTCCGGACGGCCGTATTGTTTCGGTTGAGTATTTTCAGTCATCTTCGATCTCCTAAATGCTCAACTTCTTCAGGTTACGTTTTTTACCATAAATGATTTGTACGATTGCACGTGTCACAGTAATTGCTGTGAACATTGAGCAGACAATACCAATCATTAGGGTAACCGCGAAGCCTTTAATTGGGCCTGTACCAATTGCGAACAGAATGAAAGCAACCAAGAATGTGGTTAAGTTGGAGTCAAAGATGGTGTTATACGCACGATCATAACCCGCAACAATCGCCTGTTTCGGCGAGGCACCCCATTTAATTTCCTCTCGTATCCGCTCACAGATCAGTACGTTGGCATCGACCGCCATACCAATGGTAATTACGATACCTGCAATACCCGGAAGGGTGAGGGACGCGCCAATCCAAGACATGATGGTTAAAATCATGGCAAGGTTAACCACGAGTGCAAAGTTGGCAATCAAGCCGAACACACGGAAGAAGACTACCATCCAAATCGCAACCAATAAGAAACCGATTTGAGTTGATAATACGCCTTTGTCAATGTTTTCTTGACCGAGACTCGGACCAATTACACGTTCTTCAACGAAGTACATTGGCGCTGCCAATGCACCTGCACGTAACATCAAAGCAAGTTCAGACGCTTCTTGAGGTGAATCCAGACCAGTAATACGGAACTGAGAACCCAACACAGCTTGAATAGTTGCCGCATTGATGACTACAGATTCGGTATAAGGTGTACGCACTTCAGTTTGTGTACCTGTTGCAGGATCTGCAACATAACTAATTTTTTGTTTGTTCTCGATGAACAAAACTGCCATTCGTTTGCCTACAGCATTACGAGTAGCTTCAGACATCAACTTACCGCCCGCAGTGTCCAAAGTAATGTTTACTTCAGCACCACCTGTATCTTGGCTAAAGCCTGATGACGCGTTTTGTACACGTTCACCCGTTAAGATACGGTTACGGTTAAGCAATAATTGACGACCACTGTCCAAAGATTCATAAGCAAAAGCTTCGGTACCCGGCGGTAATGAGCCTTTGGCTTGACCTGTGTATGGATCGATGTATTGATCATTTAAATCAGAAACTAAGCGGAACTCAAGGTTTGCAGTACGACCAAGTACACGTTTTGCTTCAGCAGTATCTTGTACACCCGGTAATTCAACCACAATACGGTTGCTACCTTGGGTTTGCACCAATGCTTCCGCTACACCTAACTCGTTAATACGGTTACGTAAAGTCGTTAAGTTTTGGTTAACAGCATAAGACTGAATTTCTTGTTTACGTGTATCTGTGTAGCTTAGACGAAGAGTCGAACCTTCAGTTGTTGCAACCGCTTGTTGAGTATATTCATTGCCGTTACGACGAAGGAAATCCATAGCTGTAGAACGGTCATCATTATTTGCAAATTGCATCGTAATGGTGTTGTTGTTCAAAGATAAGCTATTGAATTTTAATTTATTGTTACGAAGTTGGCGACGTAAGTCAGCCGCGGACGTTTCCATACGTTGTGAAATGGCTTTGTCCATATCCACTTCAAGTAGGAAATGTACACCACCACGTAAATCCAGACCCAGCTTCATTGGTTTAGCACCAATTTTTTGTAGCCATTCTGGGGTAGTAGGCGCAAGGTTTAATGCGACGACATAATTTTCACCGAGCCCACGACGCAGTGCTTCTTTCGCTTTTAATTGTTGTTCGCTCGAATCAACACGTAATAAAGCGGCATTATTGGTGAAGCTATTGTCATGGCTGGCAATATTTTCAGATTTTAAAATCTGCTCTGCTTTTTGTACGATGCTTTGGTCAATCTGGGTACCGGCTTTGGCACCTGAAATTTGAACAGCAGGTTCATCAGGATACAAACTTGGCAGGGCATATAATGTACTGATGACTAGTACCACTAGAATCAGTAGATATTTCCATGCTGGGTAACGCATTCGTTTTCTTCTTAAAATGAAAAAAGCCGTGCGGGTGCACGACTTATTTTTTGATTAAAGGTTATTTAGAGTGCCTTCAGGCAGAACTGAAATCACACTTGCGCGTTGTACTTTTACTTCTACGCCACGGTTCAGTTCAACAACTGCAAAATCACCTTCGATTTTTGTGATTTTACCCATTAAACCGCCCGCAAAAACAACTTCACTACCAACACCTAGGCTTTCAATTAGTGCACGATGTTCTTTTGCACGTTTTGATTGAGGGCGCCAGATCAAGAAGTAGAAGATTGCGACAAATACCGCAATCATCAACAGGTTTGCCATCATGCTTGGTTGCTGTGCAGCTTCACCTGCCGCGTGAGCAGTAGAAATAAAAAGGCTCATTTCATTTTCCTAAACTAAAAAAACTGGTTATCAATACTTTGATAAATAAATTGGACTTGTTCAGCAATTTACCTTGTCTTTTTCTTCAGCGCAAATGCTGAAAGAATTAATCTTGAGGACAAGGTGGCACTTCCATGCCGCGACGACGATAAAAGTCTTCAACAAACTCATCAAAAGTGCCATGATCGAGAGCATCACGCATCGCTTCAGTCAGACGTAGGTAATAACGTAAGTTATGAATAGTACCGAGCATCGAACCGAGCATTTCGCCGCATTTCTCAAGATGGAAGAGATAAGATTTGGTGAAATTTGTACAGGTATAGCAGTCGCAATGTGGGTCAAGCGGACTTTGATCATGACGATATTTGGCATTGCGAATACGCACTAAACCATCAGTCACAAAATAATGACCATTACGTGCGTTTCGTGTTGGCATCACACAGTCAAACATATCGACACCGCGACGAACTGCTTCTACGATATCTTCTGGTTTACCGACACCCATCAAGTAACGTGGTTTATCCGCAGGCATTTTCTCTGGAAGATAATCTAATACTTTGATCATTTCTTCTTTAGGTTCGCCAACAGACAAGCCACCAATGGCATAACCATCAAAATCAATTTCTTTCAGACCATTTAAAGATTCATCACGTAAATCTTCATACATGCCGCCTTGGATAATACCAAATAGTGCATTACGGTTTTTCAGCACGTCATGATGTTGAGTCTTACAACGTTTCGCCCAACGCAATGAAAGCTGCAGTGATTTTTGCGCTTCTTCATGTGTCGCAGGATAAGGCGTACATTCATCAAAAATCATCACGATGTCTGAATTCAGTGTGTGCTGAATATCCATCGAAATTTCAGGAGATAAAAAGACTTTAGAGCCATCAATCGGAGAGCGGAAAGTCACGCCCTCTTCTTTAATTTTGCGCATAGCGCCAAGACTGAAGACTTGGAAACCGCCTGAATCTGTCAAAATCGGGTTATTCCATTTCATGAATTGGTGTAAACCACCATGTTCACGAATGACATCTAGGCCTGGGCGAAGATATAAATGGAAGGTATTGCCCAAAATAACTTGGGATTTAATTTCTTTAATGTCACGTGGGAGCATGCCTTTTACAGTACCGTAAGTACCGACAGGCATGAACATAGGTGTTTCAACAACACCATGTTCAAGGGTTAAACGGCCGCGACGAGCACGGCCCGATTGCGCCAATTTTTCAAACTTCATACAAGGTCCAGATCAAGGCGAAAAAACAGTTCGCTGATGGTAAGAGTGCTAAAAGTGCTCTATTTTCCTTGATTCTGCGGTTAAACGCTAGCTTTGTCGGGTGTTAAGTCTGTAAATTTATAGATCGCTTCTTGTGACAAGGCTTCATCTGAACTCTTGGCATTAAAATAGAACTGGTTAATTCGCTGCAAAATTTCTTCTTTTTCCATCGCAAATGTACCTTTCGGGTCCGATGTCATGGCCACGATACTGTCAATAAGCTTTTGAATATAAGGATTCGTGGTTGCATAGCTTTTTTCTAAGCTTAAAAGATAGACTTCATTGGCTACATGTAAATAGTTATAAGGTTGTATTTCAACGATTTGAGCCAAATCAATCAGCAGGTCTTTATCATACTGAGACAGCTTCATACGCTTGGGTAAACTGTCGAGCTTGAGGGGTTGTTTGGATTTGAGAAAATCGTCAAGTTGTGTACTTGGAGGATTTAAAACCTGAGCTGAATAAATTTCTATTTCGGGCTGTGTCGGGACCGTGATAAAAAACAGAATATTGTCCAGTTCTATGCCGTAGGACTGAACCAAGTCGAATTTTGTTTGTTGTATGGCATTGAGCAAGATTGAAAGATGGTTAGCCGATTCAGACTTTATCGTAATTTTTATAGAAGATGGATCAAGGTTTAAATGGCCCACTTCATTTACAGATGTCAGTTTGAACTGCGCCAAGTCTTGACTTAAAGCCAGTAGGCTACGATAGCGCCATTTCGACACATTCCATCGATCATGCGCTGCAAGATATTGAGCAGAATATTCATCTTCGGCAAAAATACTACGCTGCGTAGAGACTGCGATATAGTCTATGGATAAATAGGGATTGAACGCCAATGTACATGCGTAAATATGGTCGTCTTGGTGCTGCTCATAGAGTTTGAAAAACTCCTGAATCAGCACATTTTTCAGTGCATTAATTTGATTTTGCATATTTTATTTTTCTTTCTAGTTTTGGAGGTGCTTGATCACCTCATCATTATTTTTTTTTACTTTTGTGCATTAAAGCCCGAACTTAAAAGTTCGGACGATAATCAAAATTTTGGCTGGCAGCTTGATCGCGGAAAGGGCGAACCGCTTTTTTACTCAGCAATAGCGTATTAATAATATTGTTAGGAAACACTTGAATGTGGTTGTTGAACAACTCAACGTTGCGGTTAAAAATAGTAATCGCCGCACCGACATTTTCGTTTTGTTCTTCAATTTCATTCATCATTTTCAGATAAATATCATTGGCTTTGAGCTCTGGATAGTTTTCAACCACAACATTCAGGCTGCGCATTAGATCTTGATTTAAGGCTTCAATACGCTGTAATTGGCTGACATCGGTACTGTTTACGTTCAAATTCATAATGTTTTGACGGAGTTCAGTGACTTTTGCCAAAGTCCCTTGTTCAAAATTGGAATATTGCTCAACCAAAGGCTGTAATCCATCTAAAATTTTGATTTTTTGACGTTCATAGCTAGCTACATCTGACCATGCACGAATGGTTGCATTGTGATGTCGAACAATATTGTTGCGAATCATGATTGCACCAATCACCAATGCAATGATGATTAAAACAAAGATCAAAAGCCCCATAAAATTTTATCCTCAAGATAAAAGGTCGTAAGTTAAAACATTATTGTATGAAATCTATTTTAAAAACTGCGTTAAATCGTTTTTCAAATTTTCTAAAGCATTTAATTTAAAGGTTCTGAGATGTCCACGCAATGCCGAAACATCTTGAATTCGTTTTGCTTTACTACTGACTTTAAATAAATCTGTAGAGCCAAGATAGCACATTATGCGGTGGCTCGGATGAAATAGCAGATCACCTTCACGGTTTTGAAAAAAATCCGCTAGTCGGAGGACAAAGCCTGGGCTGAGCAATTTAGCGATTTCCATTTGGTTCTCGCCATAAAACTTTAATTTTTGATTGGTTTGAATGTCGCTGCTGTGCCAAGGAAAACTATAGGGATAGCCAAAGTTTTTGCCTGTTGCAGATACGGCAAGTCCATGGATGCCAATATCAAAAACAAATGCGCCCCACAGGTCTTTATGAATTTCTTTAACCGTGACTTCATCACCGTCTTTGTCACGTACTTTCAGTTCATTCACATAGTGATAATGAAAGACCATGACTTGATGCTGTTGCTGATTTTCATCTTCCCAAACGGTGCTCGCGAAGGTCTGAATATCATTCGAAAGGCTGCCTTGCTTAAATACGGGGAACATACGTTTAAGATTGCCAATAAATTGTAGATTATTCAGCGGCATTGAAATGTATTGAGGCTGTCGGTTAAAAGCCAGTTGGTATTTTTTTGCGATGCATTCGGTTTCCAAAAACGCAATAACATCTTCGAGCGGGTCATCTTTTTCATAGCTGATATAGGCCCAGAACACCATGACCAATCCCGCAGCAAAGCAGAGCTGTGCCCAGCCATGATCGGGCTGAATTACAATAAACAGCATGAATCCGATACCCAGTGCGGCTAAAGCCAGCGGCAGTAAATTTTCAAATTTGAGTGTAATGGGAGCATTCCATGGATGCAGTCCATCGAGGAGCTCTTGGTGTGTTTTGGCGTTTCGGCCTATATCCCAGAGCCGAGCGATATTCTGAAAAACCACAGCATTCTTTTTTCGACGAATATGGATGGAGTGCTTTACAGAATCTATCGGCATAGGGATGATTTCAGCGTTCGATTATTTGTGGTTAATGTTATCAATTAACATCGCATCGCCATAACTAAAGAAGCGATATTGGCTGTCGACGGCATGGTGATAGGCATTCAAAATATTGTCTCGATTAGACAACGCTGACACTAACATGAGCAGGGTAGACTCAGGTAAATGGAAGTTGGTAATTAAACGATCGACCACTTTGAACTCATAACCAGGGTAGATAAAGATTTGCGTATCACCTGTCCAGCCCTTGAGTTCGCCGCCATTGGCTTGAGCGGCACTTTCAGTCGCACGAGTCGCTGTAGTACCGACAGCAATGACTTTATTGCCACGTGCTTTTGTCTCACGGATTAAAGCCATAGATTCTTCTGATACGTCACACCACTCACTGTGCATGATGTGATTTTCAATGTCATTGGTACGTACGGGTAAGAATGTACCTGCACCCACATGCAAGGTAACAAAGGTTTTATTTACACCTTTGTCCGCCAATTTTTTGAGTAGCGCTTCATCAAAATGTAAGCTTGCTGTTGGTGCTGCAACTGAAGCCAATTTGGTCGGATCGTTAAAAACAGTTTGGTAACGTTCGGTATCAATCGCTTCTGCTTCACGGTTAAAGTAAGGCGGAATCGGTAATGCGCCGTATAAATCTAAAACTTGTAAAATAGGCTGTGAAAATTCCACAACAAATAAGTTTTCATGACGGCCTTGAACGGTCACTTTAACTTCGTCTGGACCAATAAATAATTCCGCACCTTCTTTAGGCGTATTGCTGGCTTTAATGTGGCAATGTGCGGTTTTTGGATCAAGAATACGTTCAACCAAGACTTCAACTGCACCGCCTGTAGCGCGTTTGCCTTTCAAGCGGGCTTTCATCACTTTGGTATCGTTCAGTACCAATAAGTCACCTTCATTGAGTAAGTCTAAAATGTCAGTGAAATGATGGTCGTGATATTCGCCATTGAGGTCGAGATGGAGCAGGCGTGATGCACTACGTGTTTCAAGCGGATAGCGGGCAATGAGTTCGTCGGGGAGATTGAAGTTAAAGTCAGAAAGTTGCATGTTAAGAAATCTGAAAAGGGGATAATGAAATTTGGCTTAGTATAAGCTTTTTTGGGTTTTAACGCTGAAATTGATGGATTATCCATCTAAAAATTCTTATACGGTTTATTTTTAATCAAATGAGAACATCATGCGTTGACAAGTTTTTGAAACAGTTTATTATACGTTTCAACACCTTCCCGAGGTGGTGAAATTGGTAGACGCGGTGGATTCAAAATCCACTATCAGAGATGATGTGTCGGTTCGAGTCCGACCCTCGGGACCAAAATTCTAAAAAACCCCAAGCTTATTAAGACTTGGGGTTTTTTATGTCTAAAAGTAATGAATTATATAAAATTCCTAGAAAATTTCCAATGATTTCACTAGCCACGTTTCAGGTGGTCACTTCGTAAAATGAGTACCTGAATTTTGTTTGGGTACTCATGGTGGAATCAGATGCTAAGCTTAAATTATTAGATCAATACAATAATCAAATGTGATTGATCGGGTGTCTTATAGGGCTTGTAGTATTTAAAAGATTTATTAACTATCTAAAGCTACTTTGATGACATCTGCAATTGTCTCAGTGTTGACACCTCTTTTTCGAGCATTCTCAGAGTGGAACCAAGTTGCTAAGTCTTTATTGCCTTTAGATGCATTGCAGCCAACACAGCACAATGCAATATTGGTTAAGGTTGTAATTCTTATATCGTTGATAATGTGTTCCCAAGACTTCTTGTTGGCTCTTTCAGTGCCAAACTTTTTGCCGCAATATACACAGCACAGGTCTCGCTCCGAGACCACATCTTCTATGTGCTTTGGTATTCCCCATGAATTTGCCATTTTAGGTTTTCCTTATTTTAGGGCTGTAGTTGAATGAAAAATCCTAACCTTTGATAAATCACATTCATAAAATTTAGAGCAAAGTATTAAATGAAAGAGTTGTCATAACACTATATAAATGAGGGTATAAAAAAACCAGCGCCGAAGCGCTGGTTTTTTTACATCACTAACTTAAGTTAGTTTTGCATCAACTTATTGAGCAGCATCAAGAGCAGCATTCAAAGTTGCGCTTGGACGCATTACAGCATTTACTTTCGCTGTATCTACAGCGTAGTAACCACCGATGTCCGCAGCTTTACCTTGAACTTCAGCAAGTTCTGCAACGATTTTTTCTTCGTTGTCAGCAAGAGCTTGAGCAAGAGGAGCGAATTTCGCTTTAAGATCTGCATCTTCGTCTTGCGCAGCAAGTTCTTCAGCCCAGTATTTAGCAAGGTAGAAGTGGCTGCCACGGTTGTCAAGTTCGCCAGTACGACGTGATGGAGACTTGTCATTGTCAAGCAATTTACCAGTCGCAGCATCAAGCGTATTTGCAAGAAGTTTAGCTTTCGCGTTGTCTTCTTTGATGCCCATTTCTTCTAGAGAAACAGCAAGCGCCAAGAACTCACCTAAAGAATCCCAACGTAAGTGGTTTTCTTCTACAAGTTGTTGTACGTGTTTAGGCGCAGAACCACCCGCACCAGTTTCGTACATGCCGCCACCAGCCATTAGAGGCACGATAGAAAGCATTTTCGCAGAAGTACCCAATTCCATAATCGGGAACAAGTCTGTTAGGTAGTCACGTAGGATGTTACCAGTTACAGAAATTGTATCTAGGCCACGAGCAACACGTTCAAGTGTATAACGCATAGCACGTACTTGAGACATGATTTGAATGTCTAAACCAGTAGTGTCGTGCTCTTTCAAGTAAGTTTGAACTTTCTTGATGAGTTCGTTTTCGTGTGGACGGTACGGGTCAAGCCAGAAGATCGCAGGCATGCCTGAGTTGCGTGCACGAGTCACAGCAAGTTTCACCCAGTCACGGATCGGAGCGTCTTTCACTTGGCACATACGCCAGATATCGCCTTCTTCCACGTTTTGTGACATCAACACTTCACCAGTTTCTAGGTCGGTGATGTTTGCAACACCCGCTTCAGCGATTTCGAAAGTTTTGTCGTGTGAGCCGTATTCTTCAGCTTTTTGCGCCATCAAACCAACGTTAGGTACAGTACCCATAGTGCGTGGGTCAAAGTTACCATTCCATTTACAGAAATTGATCATTTCTTGGTAGATACGCGCGAAAGTAGATTCAGGCATTACAGCTTTACAGTCGTACTGTTTGCCGTCAGCACCCCACATTTTACCGCCACCACGGATCATTGCGGGCATAGATGCATCTACAATTACGTCATTAGGTGAGTGGAAGTTAGTGATGCCTTTTGCAGAATCAACCATTGCAAGTGCAGGACGGTGTTCTTGGCAAGCATGTAAGTCAGCAATGATTTCTTCACGAAGAGAAGTCGGAAGAGTTTCAATTTTTTCGTAAAGACCAGACATACCGTTGTTGATGTTAATACCTAACTCATCAAACAATTTGCCGTGTTTTTCGAATGCATCTTTGTAGTAAATCTTCACACAGTGACCGAAAACGATTGGGTGAGACACCTTCATCATGGTCGCTTTTACGTGTAGAGAGAACAAAATGCCTGCTTCTTTACAATCATCTAATTCTTTTTCATAGAAGTCGCAAAGTGCTTTTTTGCTCATGAACATTGAGTCGATGATTTCGCCGTCTTGAAGCGCAACTTTAGGCTTAAGAACAATAGTTTCACCAGACTTAGTGATCAATTCCATTTTTACATTGCGAGCGCGGTCTAAAGTCATAGACTTTTCGCCGTGGTAGAAGTCACCTTCGTCCATGTGAGAAACGTGAGTTTGTGACCACTGTTTCCATTCGCTCATAGAGTGCGGATGTTTCTTCGCGTAATTTTTTACTGCAGTAGGCGCACGACGGTCAGAGTTACCTTCACGAAGTACAGGATTTACAGCAGAACCTAGGCATTTGCTATAACGTGCCTTGATTTCTTTTTCTTCCTCAGTCGCTGGGTTTTCTGGATAGTTCGGAATTGCAAAACCTTTAGACTGTAATTCTTTAATGCAAGCAGTTAATTGGCCAACTGAAGCACTGATGTTCGGAAGTTTGATAATGTTTGTGCTTGGATCTTGGGTTAATTGTCCAAGCTCTGCCAAGTTATTTGGCACCTTTTGTTCTTCGCTTAGGTAGTCTGAAAATTCAGCGAGTACACGTGCTGCAACTGAGATATCGCGTTTAACGATTTCAACGCCAGCAGGTTTAGTAAAGGTTTCAATGATCGGCAGCAGAGAGTAAGTCGCCAATAATGGCGCCTCGTCGGTCAGTGTGTAGATGATAGTTGACTTTCCACCAGCCATATATAGCCCCTTGCTTTAGATTGTGTCTTTGAGGTCCGAGCTTGTGGCTCGCCTCTATGAACCGATTTGCTTAAATAAAACTATGAAAGTATCGGGGTTCATTGCTTTTCAGTCAACGCAAGATCCTGTGATGTGGTCATTTCGTAGAAAAATGATACAAAAGAAGTGCAGTTTGACGCCCAATTTTAGCGCAAAACCGAGAAGGGGAATATTGAAAGCTTGTTATTCATAGCTTAAAGCTATTGAACTATTAAATTTATATCATTTTTTTGGGGCTGATCTGTTCTTTATGGCTCGTTCAAGTTTTAGTTGTAAAGCAAAGCGTTTGATAGGTCAAACCGAATGCCTTAACTTTTAGGTGTAGATTTGGTGCGGAAGTTCGAAAATTAGTCAGGATTGGGGACTTTATTAAAGAACGACGTGAGTTTGATGCCCCGTTTGACTTTGAAAGGTCGCGGAATGTTTATGCGATAACTTATATATCTGATGAATAAGGCATGGCACTTTTTCAGCTTCAGTCATTTGGGTGAATGAGTTCATGTGCATTAGAAGCATGAAACGAATCTTTAGCTCAGTTTAATAAAGTAAAAGCGAGCAAGTATGGTTTAATGCTCAAATGACACACACAACTGATAAAAACTAATAAATTAGTCTAATAGAAAGGATTAATAATAGATTCATTTAGTGTAGCTGACTGAAACGAGCATCCTGATGAGTAATCTGGTCATAGAATAGTCATAAAACTCACTATTTTTTGTGATGTATTTAAAGAAAATTAAACCCAGTTTTTTAGGTCTTATGTAAATGAATATTTCTTTTGGTCATGTTTTTAGTTTGAATAAAACGCGAAAAGTGCGATTTAAAATAAACAGTCAATAAAATTTAAATTAATTTAAGTTTCTAATTTTATTGTTTTAATTTTTGTTTTACCTTTAATGTTATGTTCTTTATAGATATTTTTATTTTCTAATTGGATGAAAGTTCGATTAAATAGCGTATTCGTAAATAATGTTTGTCTTTTTGTTGGGTTTTGTTATTGAGTGTTTGGGCTATTTTTGCTATTAATCTTGAACATAACAGTTGGTTTTTATCTTTAAGATAAACCCTGAGGAGAGCAACGGGATGGCTTTACGTTTACTGGATATTGGTACACAAACCGAATTATTAACTTCCTGTCGTTTGTCTTTATTGATGGGGGTTTATACGGACGACAACCGCATTGCAGAATTTTTAAAGTTCGCGCGTGGTATTGTGCAAGTCGATAACGCTGTCCTAACGTTCAAAAATGAGCCTTATATCTGGTATGCCTCAGAGCACACATTTAAAGCCTTTTTGGCCGAAGCCGATGATGATCGCCTCGATCAGTTTTTTGCTGAACAGTCCCGTATAGATCACGATGCTGAAAATTACCAAGCTTACTGTGACTATATGCAGGAACTGGGTTTAGGGCATCGGCGTTTAGTGGCATTCGATTTAAAATATAATCAGGATTCAATTGGTAAAGTAATTTTGTTTGATGATCAAGTCACTGCATTTGAAGCTAAACAATTAAAGATTGTCGAAGAATTTGTACAAAGTCTAGTCAATATCATTCAACTCCGCGTTGAAAATGCCGAATTAAAAGAAGCCTATGAACAGCAGTCGGCACTCAATTTTAGTAAAACTAAATTTTTCCAAATTATTGCTCATGATTTACGAGCGCCTTTTCATGGTCTACTGGGCTTTTCTGAAGTTTTGGCGCAGGAGCGCAGTACCTTAGATGATTCAAGTGTGCAAAATATTGCAGACTATTTATATGACACCACACAGTCGACGTATAACCTCTTAGAAAGCTTATTGAACTGGGCTATGGCAGAAGGTGGTCGCTTTGTTTATCACCCGATTAATTTTGATTTGCATCAGTCTGCAAAAATTGTGAGTGATGTCTTAAATAGCTTGGCCGTGAAGAAAAATATCCGACTGATCAATGCCGTGCCTGAAGGCATTAAAGTCAATGCAGATATCAATATGATCACATCAGTGATGCAAAATTTGGTGTCAAATGCATTGAAATTTACTCATACCGATGGACGAGGTGTGGTGACGATTTCTGCCGAACAAGATGGTGAACGGATTTTATTCACCATTCAAGATACGGGATTGGGTATGACCCAAGCTCAGATTGAAGATTTATTTCAGCAAAAACTCACTGTCAGTATTAAAGGTACGGCAGGAGAGCGTGGTACGGGGTTGGGTTTAGTGCTGTGTAAGCGCTTTGTGGACTTGAATCAGGGTGAAATTGTGGTGAACTCGAAAGAAGGTGAAGGCACACAATTTAAAGTCTGGCTGCCAAAGGCGACAAGTCTGCATCAAACCCTAAGTACCGAGAGCTGCAATGCACAGAAAGATGCGACCTTAAGCGAGCTTTAAAGCGCGTCTATTGGTATAAAAGCCTAAAAATACTTTTCCCTAAGCGTTATCAACTGTTATAACTAGAAAAAAATCACGCTAGGGTTTGTGAAATGAATACGGAGCAATTGCAGAAAACATTACGTGCCAGTCAATATGCTGAACAGGTGCTCGGAATCCATCAGGCCAGTTTAGAACAAGACTATGCAATTGATCAGTTTCAAACCTCGCTCAGTACAGCACAAATTCAACATTTTGTCGTAAGCAGCCTTGCCGATATCCAAGATGAAAATAGCTGGATGCGTGCAATTCGTGTGCTGCGCGCACGTCTGATGTTTCGTTGGATTTGGCAAGATGCCAATCAACTCACCGATGTCGTCACCTTAACTCGAGAGCTTTCAGACTTTGCCGATGCATCCATCTGTGCGGCAAAAGATTTTGCACTAAAGCCGTTGATCGCGAAATATGGCGAACCGCTAAGCTATAAGGGGAAAGTTCAAGACCTGATTGTGGTTGCCATGGGAAAACTGGGTGCGCAGGAACTTAATCTTTCAAGTGATATTGATCTTATTTTTGCCTTTGATGAACAGGGTGAAACCAACGGTCGAAAATGTATTGATGTGCAGCAGTTCTGTATTTTATGGGGCCAGAAATTAATTTACTTGCTTGACCATATTACCGCAGATGGTTTTGTCTTCCGTGTAGATATGCGCCTTCGCCCATGGGGCGATGGTTCTGCCTTGGCAATCAGTCATGCGGCATTAGAAAAATATTTAAGCCAGCATGGACGTGAATGGGAGCGCTATGCTTGGATTAAGGCACGTATCGTCACGGGCGGTAAAGAAGGCGCAGAGTTACTGGAAATGACCCGACCTTTCGTCTTCCGCAAATATGTCGATTACACCGCTTTCGAAGCTATGCGTGACATGAAAGCCATGATCGAACGTGAAGTGCTACGTCGTAATATCGAAGATGATATTAAACTCGGTGCAGGCGGAATTCGTGAAGTTGAGTTTATTGTTCAAGTCTTTCAGCTCATCTATGGCGGTTCAAAACTCGAGTTGCAAGACCGTCAATGTTTAGTGAGTCTGCATCATTTAGGTGAAGTTGGATTATTAGAAAAAACCGCAGTTGCTGATCTAGAAGATGCATATTTATTTTTACGTCGCATTGAACATGCGATACAAGCGCTCAATGATCAGCAAACCCAATCGTTGCCACATGAGCCTGAACCACGCCAACGTATTTTAGATACTTTAGGTTTTGCATCTTGGGTTGACTTTTTGAATGTACTCAATCAGAAGCGTGCCAAAGTCATTTACCAATTTGAACATCTTATTAAAGAAAAAGAACCCGATCCGTTATTGGAAAGTTTTAGTCATTTAGAAGCCCAGTTGAACGATGTTCTAGATGATGATGCCAAAAATTTAATTCACGAATTTTGGTATGGACATGCGCTGAAAAAATTACCTGCCAAAGCAGTACAGCGTTTAAAAACCTTTTGGCCCCATCTCATTGAGGCGATATTACAGTCAGATAAACCTCAGGTGGCCTTACTACGTCTCATGCCTTTGGTGGAGTCGGTGCTGCGCCGTACGGTCTATTTGGTGATGCTGATTGAGAGCAAAGGGGCATTACAACGATTAGTGAAAATGGCAACAGTGAGTCCGTGGATCTGCGAAGAATTGACGCATTATCCCGTGCTGTTGGACGAGTTTTTGTCGATGGATTTTGAGCTGCCAAAGCGTAAAGATTTAGAAGACTCTCTACGTCAACAACTGCTTCGAATTGAAATTGATCAAGTCGAAGACCAAATGCGTGTTCTTCGATTATTTAAAAAATCCAATGTCTTAGCAGTAGCTGCTAGTGATGTTTTGGCAGAAAGTCCGTTGATGAAAGTGTCGGATGCATTGACCGATATTGCTGAAGTGTCGGTGAATGCAACCTTGCATTTGGCATATCAAATTGTTGCCAAAAAACATGGCTATCCAATTGATGCAGAAGGGCAGCGTTGTTCGATTGATCACATGGCTTTTGCGGTGATTGGCTATGGCAAGGTGGGTGGCATCGAGCTGGGTTATGGTTCGGACTTGGATTTGGTGTTTATTCACTATATGGACGAACAAGCCGATACGGATGGACAGAAACCAATTAGTGGCTTTGAATTTGCTATGCGGGTGGCACAAAAATTTATGTCCTTAATGACTACGCAAACCCTAGATGGTCGAGTGTATGAGGTGGATACACGTTTACGACCTTCGGGAGAAGCGGGGTTATTGGTGACCAGCTTAAAAGCCTTTGAGCAATATCAACATAAAAATGCTTGGGTCTGGGAGCATCAAGCTTTAGTACGTGCCAGAACGATTGCAGGTGAGCACAGTTTACGGATTGAAATTGAAAACTTGCGCTGCAATATTTTGACTCAGCCACGAGATGAGAACAATGTTCGTGCAGAAGTGCTCAAAATGCGCCAAAAAATGAAAGACCATCTAGGTTCTTCTAAAGAGCAGCAAAAAGATGGAATTTTTCATTTAAAACAAGATGCAGGTGGTATCGTTGACATCGAATTTATGGCACAGTATGCAGTATTAGCATGGAGTGGGTCGAATCCCGATCTCGCCCATTACTCTGACAACGTACGAATCCTTGAGGATGCCGCAAGAACGGATTGCTTATCCAGCGCCGATGCGACAGCATTGATTCAAGCTTATCTCCGTGAACGAGCCGAGAGCCACCGTTTAGCACTTGCGAATCAATCCATGCAAGTTTCAGCTGACGATTGGCACGATACCCGAGTGGTCGTTTGCAAGCTATGGCAAAGATTAATTGATCCAACTGCAACGTTTGCATTGGATAAAAATGACTGTGTATAAAAATTTGGAGTGTGTGCCATGAACTTGGCTGATCGTGATGGTTTTATTTGGCAAGATGGACAATTGGTTGACTGGCGTGAGGCGAAAACTCACGTATTAACACATACATTGCATTACAGCATGGGTGTGTTTGAAGGCGTCCGTGCTTATGAAACTCCGAATGGAACGGCTATTTTCCGTTTAAAAGAACACACTAAGCGTTTATTAAATTCTGCAAAAATTTATCAAATGAAAGTCCCATTTGATCATGCAGCATTAGAACAAGCTCAAATTGATGTGGTTCGTGAAAACAAATTGGCTTCTTGCTACCTACGTCCAATTATTTTTATTGGTTCAGAAAAATTAGGTATTGCAGCAACTGACAATACCATTCATGCCGTTGTTGCTGCATGGAGCTGGGGTGCTTACCTTGGTGATGAAGCGATGGCGAAGGGTATCCGTGTTAAAACGTCTTCATTTACGCACCATCATCCAAACGTGACCATGTGTAAAGCAAAAGCATCTGGTAACTATACTTTGTCCATTCTTGCACACCAAGAAGTGGCACATGCTGGCTATGACGAAGCAATGTTACTCGATCCACAAGGTTATGTATGTCAAGGTTCAGGCGAAAATGTATTCTTAGTTCGTGATGGTGTGATTCATACTCCTGACATCGCGGGTGGTGCACTTGATGGTATTACCCGTCAAACCATTATTACGATTGCGAAAGACCTTGGTTTTGAAGTGGTTGAACGTCGTATTACACGTGACGAATTCTATATTGCTGATGAAGCATTCTTCACAGGTACTGCTGCTGAAGTGACGCCAATCCGTGAATATGATGACCGTCAAATTGGTGAAGGTTGTCGTGGTCCAATCACTGAGCAAATCCAAACTGCATTCTTTAATGCGGTTCAGGGTAAAGACCCTAAATATGCGCACTGGTTAACTTACGTAAAATAAGCTGATCGGTTAAGATGAAAAGGCGAAACTAAGTTTCGCCTTTTTTATTGGCTTGAAGATATTGAATTTTTTGGAACGAGACTATGCATATTGTTTATGTCAGTGATGGTAAAGCAGGACATCGCTCACAGGCTCTAGGTTTATTTAAGGCCATGCAGCGCCAATCTCAGGAAGCATTCACATTTCAAGAAATTTCAATTGATGATTTGCCTATAGCGACACTTATTTCTGCACTGTTTAGCCATCAAGTTCATGCCGTAGAACACGTGCCAACCTATATTTTTGGCGTCGGCAGCCATACGCATTTTCGAGTATGGCTGTTAGGCAAAGTGTATAACAAAGCCAAAACCATTATTTTAATGAAGCCCAGCTTGCCGTTTGCATGGTTTGATTATGCGGTGATTCCACAGCACGATGGTATTCAGGCATCAAATAAAGTACTGACCACACAGGGTGCGTTAAATCCTATTGTGAATGAGGAGCGACATCAGCATGGTCGAATCCTGATCGCTTTGGGTGGCTCTTCGAAACGCCATCAGTGGAATGCGGCTAAAGTACTCCAACGAATTGAACAAATAGTCGAGCAAAATCCAAATTCACAAATCATTTTGACCACTTCACGGCGCACACCAAAAGCGTTTTTAGCAGAATTAAAACAGTTAAAGAGTATTGAAAAAGTACAGATTTTCCCAGTTGAAGTCACTCCGCAAGGTTGGATTTTCGAAGAAATGCAAAAAGCCGAAGCGGTTTGGGTAACTGAAGATAGTGTTTCAATGATTTACGAGGCTCTCACCGCGGGTTGTAAAGTCGGGGTGATTGAAGTGGATCGGTTAAAGGAAGATCGGATTACAGGTTCAATAGATTTGATTTTGCAAAAGGGCCTGGTTTCTTTATCAAGTTCAATTTTGCAATTGGCTGAACCTAGCGCTTTTAAAGAAGCGGATCGTGTGGCAACATATCTTCTGACAAAATAACTGGTCTTAACCGTGATTTATATATTCATTTTTCTGTTGGTTTTGATGATTGCATTTAGTTTTAAATATGCATGGTGGAAGCCCGCTGTAGATTGGAAAAGACCGCGTATTTTAATGTATCACATGGTGTCTGAGCATATCGATGGTGCAAAATTTAATAAGTTGCGGGTTAAACCTGAAGAGTTTGAGAAGCAAGTGGCTTGGATGAAAGCTGAGGGTTTTCATTTTGTCACAATGCATGAGTTGCAACAAAATTGGGGGCAGCATCCTAAAAAAACGGTAGCAATTACCTTTGATGACGGCTATTTTGATAACTTGGAAAATGCTTATCCAATTTTAGAAAAATACCAAGCCAAGGCGACGATTTATGTAGTGGTTGATCGCCATAACCGTGATTGGTCAACCTATAAAAAAGCCCATCACAATAGCGGTGAGTTAGCCCGAGAACCTAAACTGAATGATGAGCAAGTTCAGTATCTGGCACATAGTGGTCTTGTTGAAATTGGTTCGCATACTTTGACACATGCCAATTTGGATAAATTGGATGATGCAGCATGCTTGTTTGAACTTAGAGAATCGAAAAAACAATTAGAGCAATTAATTGGTATGTCTGTGAGTAGTTTTGCCTATCCTTTCGGTATTTATTCTGAGCGCGATGTGTGTTTAGCAGAGCAGGCAGGTTATAGCAATGCTGTGACCACCAAAGAGGGTATTGATGGCCTAAGTCCCGACTTTATGCAATTACAACGGATTAAAGTGAGTGGTAAGGACTCAATGTTTGCGGTGAAGTTGCGGATGAAATTAGGGAAAAGAGCTTAATTGCTCTCCCTGTTATTAATTTTCCTTACATGATTTAATTGATTGAAATAGCTAGTGAGTTTCATGTGGTGTTTGTCCCACGTTTGAATTGGATCAATGCGCGCAGCTAAATAAATAAGAAAGTCTGTAAAATTTTTCTGTGGTGTATGGCGTATACTTTTCCAATAGGTTGAAATCGCTTTTTTGATCAGTAGTTTTTTATTTTGTTCAGTAATATCTGGGTAATCTTGGATAAAATCATCAATTGTGAAGAACATATCATGGTGTTGTTGCTCTAGATGGCGAGATAGACGGTTTTCTCCACGGATAGATTTTGTTTCGGCTTCATCTAAAATAACAAAAACACTATGTAAGCCACTAGAAATTATTTTTTTTGAATATTTAGCTAAGTTTAAAGCTAGTGATTCATCTTGAATAAATATATTTTCATTGCAACCTTTAGATTTTTTAAATAAGTCACGTGTACACATAACGCACATCTGCATAATATTATTTTCAAGTACGTAATTTAAAGGTGTGGTGCTAAATTGCCATGTTGCAAGAGTATGCTTCTGAATTTCATTCAGATCGTGAATTTTTACTTTTTCTGCATAACATAAATCGGCATTTTGCTTTTGCATTTCTTCTAAAAACATATTGAGACGATTAGGTGCTAAAACATCATCAGCATCCATAAAAAATAGATAATCACCTGTTGCAGAAAATGCACCTTGATTTAAACGAACAGCTGGGCCTTTATTATCTGTATTTTGAATGATTTTAATTTTAGGGTAAGTATCTAGTAGATATTTACTGTTTTTGCACCATTCTGGGTCTGTAGAACAGTCATCTACCACAATAATTTCGTGTAAATTTTCATTTTGAGGTTGTAGTGATTCAATGGTTCTATTGAGTAATAGGCCTTTATTGTAATGAGTGAGGATGACTGAAATCATTTTAATATCCTAAATTACGTTTAAAAGCTTGGGTAATTGGGGTTGATGAGTTTAAATCTTGGGTATTTCTAATACTTGGATACTGAAAGATTTCTTCAAGCTTTTGTCGCTGCATGAGTTGAGCTTCAATATATTTCTTATTTAAAGGTTCTAAAATAGACTTGGGGCTATATATGGAACTGACAAAACGTCCACTTTGGATAGTTTCAGCAAGCATAGAAGTGCTATCTTCTGTGACAAAAATATAAGTGGCTTGTTGAATAAGCTGAATGAGAGACAAAGCTTTTTCAGTATGGATAAAATGTAATTGGATATTTTTAGGAATATCGGTTTTATTCAAAAATGTACTTAGATTTGGTGTGCGGCGTGAGTTGGTAATTAAGCCTTTAAGTTGATTGTTTCTACAAAATAGAATGAAGTTATTAATGATTTTTTCAAAATCTGTATAAGTAAAAGGGTGTTCATCTGTAGCCCCACCTAAAACGAGTAAAGCTGTTGTTTGATCGAGTTGATCATGTTGCATGTTAAAAAACTCTTTTTTAACAGGTGGTGTTGTTAGTACAACTTGATCTGACAGCGTGTTTTGTGGGAGTGCAGTAATTGTGCAGCTGACTAGTTTGCTGTTTACCTTACGTAAGTCACCTGCATAAAATAGAGGAACTTTTAAACTACGGCTTACAAAAATGCCATAGATTAGGTTGGGCATTCCAGAGCAAATAATGCAGTTAATATCATGATTTAAAATAAAATTTTTAAAAAATAAAGCAGCAAATAAGTCGAATAAACGCGGATACCAACTAATTTTTTTTAAGAGGCTGATTTGCCACTTTTTTAAGGTGGGTGTAACTATTTTATATAAAGTTGTTGAATAAGCGGTTTCTAGATTGTCGTAAACTCCTAAGCTAGGGTTTAAATGCCCAGCACGTTGGTCATGAATAATAAGAACAGCAAGGCTAGGTTTGCTTTTCATAAGATTTGAAAGTTTGACATATCAACTTTGTATAGTAGCAAAAATCTATTCTGTTGTCAGAGCAACCTTGAAGTAAGGCAAGATTCAGAGTGTTATTTTAAATTAGGTGGTGGCCTATTTAGGTTAATAATAATAAAATGTTTTCTAATCAGTAGTTAGCGCAATTTGAAAAAGGCTTTTCTTGAAAAAATTAAAAATAGTTCACACAGTTTATGGGGATGCTTCAGGTGGGCGTTGGCAAGCAATGCTGAACACTTTTGATGCATTAGAAAGCAAGGGGCATGAAGGTTTTTTGGTATATGGTGATGAAAATAAAAAGTTAAAATCTGAGAGTTATCCAAAGTTTGTACTCAATAGTTCAGGGTTTTATGATCTGATTGCAGCAGTAAAACTCGCTTTATGGTTACGCTCTTATCGGCCTGATGTTGTGATTGCTCATAGTGGACGTGCTGTTTACTTATTTAAAAATGCGATGTTTTTTTCACAAATCAAATGCCCTGTTATTGCGATGAATCATAGTCATAATGTGAAAAGGACATTACGCGCAGATGGATTTATTCATATTACTCCTTATGTAGCTCAGTGTGTTGCTGATGCTGCAAAAAAGAAGGGTGTGGATTTGAGAAAAAAACCACAAGCGGTTATTCCAAATTTAATACATTTGCCAGATGATGAACCTTCTTTTGCTAAAAAACTTGGGGAACCTGTGGTCTTAGGGATTATGACGCGCTTGGTTGAATATAAGGGTACACACATAGCAATTTCTGCGGTGGAGCAATTAAAGCAAAAAGGATACAGGGTCAAGTTGTTGATTGCAGGGGATGGTGAACAGAAAGAGTTTTTATTTCAGCAAGTTAAAGATTTGAATTTGGAGGGTGAAGTAGAGTTTTTAGGCTGGATTAGTGGGGAACAAAAAAGAAAGTTTTATAAAGATATTGATATTGCACTCGTTCCTACAATGAATGATACCCAACCCTTGGCTATATTAGATTCTTTTGCTTGGGGGAAACCTGTTGTTGCGAGTGATCATATTAGTGTCCAACAAATTATTCGGCAAGGTGAAAATGGTTTAATGGCAAAATGCGGAGATATTCAAGATTTGGTTAATAATCTAATTATTCTGATTGAATCCCCTGAGCAAATTAGTAGAATGGCACAGGTTGGACACCAAGATGCTGAAAATGAATATCAATTTTGCAAAGTTGCGGATAAGCTGATCGATTTTCTTGATTCTGCATATATTTAATAATGTCATTATGGTTTATTTGGGTTGGTTATGAAAATTTTAGTTACAGGCGGTGCAGGATTTATTGGTTCAGCTGTCATCCGCCATATTATTCAAAATACCAACAACCACGTTCTAAATATCGATAAGTTGACTTATGCAGGTAATTTAGAATCGTTAAAAGAAATCGATCAATATCCGAACTATGAGTTCAAACAAATCGATATTTGTGATACAGAACAAATTACAGCTGCAATAGATGCATTTCAACCTAATGCAATTATGCATTTGGCTGCAGAGTCGCATGTAGACCGCTCAATTGATGGCCCAGCAGCATTTATTCAAACCAATATTGTGGGAACTTATACTTTATTAGAAGCCGCTCGAAAATATTGGATGGGGCTTGACGCTGAAGCTCAACAAAACTTTCGCTTTCATCATATTTCAACTGATGAGGTTTATGGTGACTTAGAAGGCACGACAGATTTGTTTACAGAAACAACTTCATACGCACCAAGCTCTCCATATTCTGCCTCTAAAGCCAGTTCGGATCATCTGGTACGTGCTTGGTACAGAACTTATGGTTTACCTGTCATTGTGACCAATTGCTCAAATAATTATGGGCCTTACCATTTTCCAGAAAAATTAATTCCATTGGTGATCTTAAATGCACTGGATGCTAAACCTTTGCCTGTATATGGTAATGGTCAACAAATTCGGGATTGGTTGTTTGTAGAAGATCATGCACGCGCTTTATATAAAGTGGTGACTGAGGGTGTAGTGGGTGAAACCTATAATATTGGTGGTCATAATGAAAAACAGAATATAGAAGTGGTCAAAACTATTTGTAAGATTTTGGATGAGTTAAAACCACAGGCAAATGGTCAAACCTATGAATCACTGATTACATTTGTAAAAGACCGCCCTGGGCATGATTTACGTTATGCAATTGATGCCACAAAAATTCAAAATGAATTGGGCTGGTCACCAACGGAAACATTTGAAACTGGAATCAGTAAAACGGTGCAATGGTATTTAAATAATTTGGACTGGTGTCATCGAGTGCAAGATGGCAGTTACCAACGCGAAAGATTAGGTGTAAATTCATAATGTCAAATACAACAAAAGGTATTATTTTAGCGGGCGGTTCAGGTACACGTTTATATCCAATTACCAAAGGGGTATCTAAGCAGTTATTGCCTATTTATGATAAACCCATGGTGTATTACCCGCTTTCGGTGCTGATGCTTGCGGGTATTCGTGACGTACTCATTATTAGTACCCCTGAAGATATTGATGGTTTTAAGCGTTTATTGGGTGATGGTGCTCAATTTGGTATTCAGCTTGAATATGCCGTCCAACCTAGTCCAGATGGTTTAGCACAAGCCTTTATTATTGGTGAAAGCTTTATTGGAAATAGTAATGTTTGTTTAGTGCTTGGCGACAACATTTTTTATGGTCAAGGTTTTACCCCAATGCTACGTCAAGCCGTTGCACGTCAAAAAGGTGCAACGGTATTTGGCTATCAGGTGAAAGACCCTGAGCGTTTTGGTGTGGTTGAATTTGATGAGCAGAAACGAGCAATTTCTTTAGAAGAAAAACCTAAACAACCTAAATCCCACTTTGCGGTCACAGGTCTATATTTTTATGACAATGATGTGATTCAAATTGCGAAACAAGTGAAGCCTTCTGAACGTGGAGAATTAGAAATTACCACAGTTAATCAGATGTATTTAGAGCGCGGTGATCTAAATGTGGAATTGCTCGGACGTGGTTTTGCATGGTTAGATACAGGTACACATTCAAGTTTACTGGAGGCAGCACAGTTTGTAGAAACCATTGAAAAACGTCAGGGTTATAAAGTGGCGTGTTTGGAAGAAATTGCCTTGAATAATGGTTGGCTGAGCAAAGAACAAGTTTTAGAAATTGGTCAAAGCATGAGTAAAAATGATTATGGGCAATATCTAATTTCTTTGGTGAATGAGATATGAGTCAAGAGTCAATTTATGTCACTCAACCTGTTTTACCTGAGCTTGCAGAATTTATTCCTTATTTAGAACAAATTTGGAAAAATAAAATTTTAACCAACTGTGGACCATTACATCAGCAGTTGGAAAAAGAGCTTTGTGAGTATTTGGGCGTTGATTATATTTCATTATTTAATAATGGAACGATTGCATTGGTAACAGCGCTACAGGCACTTGGATTTGAACAAGGTGAGGTGATTACGACACCATATACTTTTGTTGCTACAGCTCATTCGATAGTTTGGAATAAACTCACTCCAGTCTTTGTTGATATTGATCCGCAAACATCTAATATTGACCCAGTAAAAGTTGAGCAAGCCATAACTGATAAGACGGTCGCGATTTTACCAGTACATTGTTATGGCATCCCTTGTGATGTGGAAGTACTACAAAATATTGCTACTAAGCATAATTTAAAATTAATCTATGATGCGGCACATGCCTTTGGTGTAAAACATCATGGAAAAAGCTTACTCAATTATGGTGATTTAAGTGTAATGAGCTTTCATGCTACAAAAGTATTTAATACTTTTGAGGGGGGGGCTATTGTTTGCCATAGTGCTGAAATGAAGCAACGTATTGATCGTTTAAAGAATTTTGGTATTGTGAATGAAAGTATAATAGATGATATTTCTTTAAATGGTAAATTGAGTGAAGTGCATGCTGCACTAGGTTTGCTACAATTGAAATCTATTGATCGCACACTATTAGCACGTCAAAAAATAGATGACATGTATCGTCATGGACTTACAGGTATATCTGGAATTCACTGTATTAAACGTCCAAGTTTAGAAAAAGATAATTACTCTTATTTCCCAATCGTTATTTCTAAGCCGTATCCGCTTAGACGTGATGAATTGTTTGAAAAACTAAAGCTTAATGGGATTTTTGCAAGAAAATATTTTTATCCGATAATGACTGATTTGGCTATTTATAAGGAGTATCAATCAGACACCCCTGAAGCGAAACTCTTATCAGGGGGAGTGCTTTGCTTGCCGCTATATCCAAATCTTAGCCTAGATTCAGTACAGAAAATTATTGATTTAATTAAGGACAATTAAGATGGCTTTTTTAACAGAAGAGCAAATTAAAGCCATGGGCTTTCATCACGTAGGTGAAAATTGCTTACTTTCGGATAAGGCATCTTATTATAATTGTAATAACATAATAATTGGTAATAATGTAAGAATTGATGACTTTTGTGTACTATCAGCTGGTATAGGTGGAATTGAGATAGGAAGCCATATTCATATTGCAGTATATAGCTCACTCATAGGAGCAGGTAAAATAGTGTTAAAGGATTTCTGTAATATTTCATCAAAAGTAGCTATTTATAGTAGTAATGATGATTACAGTGGTCAGTTTATGACGAATCCTACAGTGCCTAGTAAATATACAAATGTGACAAGTTCAGATGTTATAATCGGAAAGCATGTAATTGTTGGATCTGGATGTGTGATTTTGCCTGGTGTTACTTTAGAAACAGGTGTTGCTGTTGGTGCATTAAGTTTAGTAAATAAAAATTGTAAAGAGTTTGGTGTTTATATGGGTACACCAGCAAAAAAAATTAAAGATAGAAAAAGAGATTTACTTATGCTGGAAATAGAACTAAAAAAAGAGAGATCGATTTAGTATGAATATATTGGTTTCAGTCTGTATTGTTACCTATAATCAAGAAAAATTTCTAGAGCAGACTTTACAAAGTATTCTAAATCAAAATACAAATTTTCAGTATGAAGTGATTGTTGGGGATGATTGCTCTACTGATTCAACTAGAAAAATAATAGAAGGATTTTTAATAAAATATCCTAATATTGTTGTTCCTATATTTCATAAAGTAAATATAGGCCCAATAGAAAATATTAAATCTGTATATAAAAAGGCTAAAGGCAAATATATATATCACCTTGATGGAGATGATTTAGCTCTACCAGGTAAATTGCAACGTCAATTTGATGTTATGGAATCCAACCCAGATAGTGTTATCTGTACTCATGATATGCGGTATATAGATGCCAAAGGAAATAAGGTGCGAGAATGGACTCATCAAAAAGGCAAATTTAATTTAGATTATTTATATCTAAATTTACCTTTTTTTGCACATTCATCAAAAATGTTTCGCAATGATTTTATATTTGATTATTTTGATAGTTTGCATCCTAAAGCATTAGATATTGAAATTCATATTGAGCAGGCTAGAAAAGGGTTTATTTATCACTTGGATGAAGAGTTGGGTGCATATCGTGTAGATGTTGGGATTAGTAATATTGGTAAAAAAATAAACCCAATTTTGCCTCTGGGTATAATGAGGGCATATGATAAAAAGCTCTCTGAAGAGTTGAGTTGTGAGGAGAGAAAAAGGTTGAATGCAGTGTATGCGAAATATACTTTTCGTTATGCAAGATATTTTTATAAAACTGGAAGTGATTATAATATTTATTGTTTGTTGATTAAGAAATCAGTTTCGCTAAAAATATTTACTATGCGTCAAATATTTTTTTACTTACTTGTTTTTTTACCAAAAATTATTATTTGGAAATTACGGTGATTTTTAAACTATTTGTGTATTGATTCAGTGTTATTGATGATAACTAGGATGTCTAAAGTAAGTTGACAAAAATAACTAATCATGCGAAAAAGTTTTTTTAGTTAACAGATGTTCACACATGCCTCGAATTGTTTCTGTACCACTTAGTTTAGAACAGCGAGAACGACTCATTTTTCTGGCCAAGCATGCAAAACATTGGCGTGAAAGACAACGTGCCCAAACTATTCTCTGGCTTTCTGAAGGTAAAAGTGTTGCGGAAGTTGCCACTCTACAAGAACGTATCCCAGAAACCATAAGGCTACAACGCCGACGTTGGGAATTGTATGAGTTTGAATCGATTAAAGAAGGTCATCGCTCAGGTCGGCCCAATACATTGATCTCAGACTATCAGGCGAAAATCCTAGATTGGGTCAATACAAGTCCACTCAATGCAGAACAAATCCGAGTCAAACTACATGAAGAATACGAAGTGTCCGTGTCTGTTGAAACCATTCGTAAGTTTTTACGTGATTCAGGTATGGTCTTCAAGCGTACCCGTCATAGCTTGAAAAAAAAGAGATCCGATTGCATTTGAACAAGCAACACAGCAGATTGAAAAATTACGAGAGCAAGCGGCACGTGGTGAAATTATATTAGGTTATGTTGATGAAACAGGGTTTTCAGCTACTCCTGATAACCGCTATGCGTGGACAAAGATAGGTGATGTTCATGCGGTTGATGCGATAAGACTAAAACGAGTTAATGTCATGGGGTGTTTGCTTTCAACGGGGAAACTGGTGACAAGTTGTTTACAAGAGTCAGTTACAAGCACTTGGTTTTATGCCTATTTAACTGGAATAGCTCAACAAGTAAAACAGACGTATAACCTTCCATTGGTTCTTATTGTTGATAATGCCTCGATTCATAGAAGTAAAAAGATGGCTGATTACAGAGAGCTACTTAAAACTAACTTTTCGACGAATCTGTATTTTATTCCAGCTTACAGCCCTGAGTTAAATCGAATCGAGATGGTATGGAAGCAGATGAAATATTATTGGCGAGATTTTCAAGTCATGGCAGCTGACAAAATAGAGCAATGGGTTGAGAAAGTATCAAACCTATTCGGAAAAGAATACATGTTTACTTTTTAATGGAGACTTATAAGGTAAACTTTATGAGGTTTATAGCTTTAAATTTTTATTGTTTAAAATGAAGTTTATGTTATAGATGACTGTTGTTAGTTAGTGTATGCTGAATTTTTATAAAGGCAACTGTGATTTTAAAATTTTACTTTAGTTTATTAATCCGTGAAGAACTCAGCTAAATGACTTTAAACGGAAACTATATTATCAGCTAAATATCTGATTGTATATAAAAACTAGGTCATATGATTATTGATAGATTTCGTATTTGATTTCTTTGGTTTGTTGGATTTAATCCTTTTTTACACTTAATGCTCAGGAATCATAGTTTTTATCTGTTTCATCTAAATCCAATTGCTTGTCTAAAATATGAGTAACTTTACTATCATGAGCTGCTTTATCTGAAATAATAAATTCGATTAAATTAGACTAGAATTGTTCATTCAGCATTGTAGGAAGCACCGATGGTAGTGATTTTGATTTAATAATTGAGTTTACTATTTTTATACACCAAAATACCAACAGGCATTAGTTTTATATGTGCTTTTTAAAGATATTTAGAATTGAATGTAATTTCCATTGAATATTTAGTTTAAAAATTTTAAAAAATATATTTTTTAATGGTTCTTCAGTGTACGCTAATTTGTGTAATAAGTTAACTCGTGGATCCATTTGCGTTTCTAAGCTGTACAGTTCTTTGACGCGGTGTGCGCCATTTTTTCCTATTTCTTTTAGGGCAGCGGGGTGGTTATAATAAAAAATAATTTTATCAATAATATCATTGGTGTCATATTTAATTAATACAATATCTTTCTCGTTAGTAAAATAGTTTTCTGCGGAGTTAAATTCATCGTGAGCAAAGATAGCACTACCGCGTAAAGCAGCTTCAATACAACTAGCAGTGGGGAAGCCATCAAATGATCCTGGAGAAATTTGACCACTAATATTGGGGGATAAAATTATATCAATAGTTTTGAATAAATTGTCAAAATCTTCTGGATCTAATGAACCATGAAATTTGATATGGTCACCTAATGTATCAACATTAATAATTTTAGAATCAAAAGACCCTATAACATGAAAGTAGATATTCTTATATCGTTGATGCAGTATAGTGGCAACATCTATAAAAATATCATATCCTTTATCTTTTCCATACGGAGTATATCTGTGCGCCATAAAACAGATATCCATGCGATTCTTATCAAATCCCCAATAATGTTTTTTAGTAAATAAATCTGTTTTGGATATCTCAGGCATTACAACTCCAAAGATCATTTGAATTTTTTCTTTAGAACACATTCCTTTATTTAAAATATAATCATAAGTTACTTGCTGGGTTACTATTACTTTTTTAAAACAAGGGGAACTAAAGATTCGTTTGAGCTTATGGTCACATATAGGATCGTTTAGTAAAAATCCTCCACCTGGATAAAGAGTAAATACAAATGGAGCTTTAGCGGACTCAATTTTAGGTAAAATTGCGAATGTGTTATTTAAAAAAGTGAGATAGACCAGATCAGTGCTCTTAATATGTATTTTTTTGCTTTCAAGTATTACTTTATGACTAAGATTTGGAAATTTTTCCTTATATTCTTGTACAATAATAGCTGCTGATTTTTTATCAAGTGACTCAATATTTTTTCCAGAAGTTATTATTACAGATTTTTTAAATTCCTGTAAGTATGTGGTGAACTCTATATATCTAAATCCACTTTTAGGAGAGGGGAATGTATCGTCAATGATTAATAGATTGAATTTGTCTGATTTTGAAATTTGAGTATTACTATTTAATTTTTTTTCATTGGAATTAATAAGCATAAAAGTGTACTCTTTTAAATTTAATAACTAATCATATATATTTATTTTTAATTTGTCATATATTTTGATCTAATTTTTTAATAGAATTTAATGTTTGGTTGTGTTGTTTTGGCACTATTGAATCAGAATTAAAGTTAGCTATCTGAAATTAATAGACACATTAATCTTAACTTTAAATGAAGGTCATTTATTTTCTTTGGAAACTAAATTTAAAATTTGTATTTCCATATTCTGTATGCATACTTTTTCTATACATTCATTATTATATATATAAGGGTCTGCTACACATTTTTCCAATGCATCACTTAAAGCTTGAATATTTTGTTTAGGAACTAATCCAAATTTTGCAGTATCAAGAGTAAATAAATCTGTAATACCAGCTGAAGAGTCATAACTAATAACAGGAATACCAAGAGCAATTGCTTCGGCTAATGTTACTGGACTACCTTCGTATAAAGAGCACATAACAAGACTCTTGCTTTGTAACATTAGTTGATGTGGTTCATCTACCCATCCAAGAAAATCTATTCTATCGGAAATATTAAGTTGTTTTGCTAGGTCTTTGAGTTTCTGGCATTCAGGCCCATCTCCAACAATGGCCATTCTTCCCGTGAGATTACTCATAGCAAATGCTTTAATGGCATGGTCTACTTGCTTAATTTGAACTAAGCGCCCAACAAAAATTACATCCCATTTCTTTTTAGTAAATTTAGATCGACCTATAAGATCATTAGGTAATTCTACACCATTTGCAATAGTGATAGTTGAATTTGGTTGTGTATGAATCTTTGCTTTATATTCTAAGTCACGGTTTACTGTAATTAGGTTTTTATTCTTAAATAATTTAGAAAACTTTCTTTTATTTCTAAAAAAACGAAAATACTCTTTGATTTGTTTTAAAGGATTGTTAAATCTTCTAATCTCTAAAAGATCTCCATGAATCCAATACCAGATGTTTTCTTTTTGGGTTAAGTATTTGCCTAGGTAATATCCATTATGAAAACCAATAATTATTAAATCAAAATTTCTCTTATTTATTAATGATGAAAAATTTTGCAGCTCTTTTGTCGAAAGTTCTTTAAACTTCCAAAGCTTACCAAATGCAAATTTTGTATCAATATTTAAGTCAATATATTCGATAGATGGGTCAACTATTAGTGTATTTCTACTCGAGTTTAAAACAGCAAGAGTTACTAAATGCTTGCTTTTTGCTAGAGTATGCGCAAGCGCGAGAGTAATTTTTTCAGCACCACCTTTACCTAAATCATCTACTATAAATAAAATTTTTTTCATATCATGTGCTTACTTTTATTTATTAGTTTTTATCCGCATTACCTTTCAACACCATATAAATCAAACCGACAAAGATTAATAATGCACCTGCAAGGCTGCTGACACAGAATAAAACGATTCGGTTATAGGTGGTTAAGTTGAATAATTCATTGGCTAAAATGTAGCGCATGAACAACCATTGTACGACAGAAAAAACAATCAACACGATTGCACGACGACGGACTTCAGGACGCATAGCCATAGGAGAATCACTTAAAGTGGAAATTGAGGCTATTATGCCACTGTCGATAATCGATCTCAATTGAATAAGGTGAATCTATGCAATCTTGCTCAACAATGAGATGTAAGGTTTTGACGGTAGTGCCAATAATTTTATTGACGATAGACGTTGATGTTCCCTAAACAATGTCTAAAGCGCTTATAAGACCAGATATATTGTTCAGGTGCTTGATTGATTATATCTTGCATCGCAATATTGAGTGTATCTACAGAGAGCTGTAAATCTCTAGACAAAATGTCATCTGAGAGATTTGTGCAATGTAAATCAAAACTAGATAGATCATCGTTGCGGATACAGCTCAAACCAATCACATTACATTGTGTTTTTGCAGCGAGTTTCGACACCAAAGTCACAGTTAGGGTATTTTGCCCAAAAAAATGGGAATAAATGCCACCAGAAGGCTTAGGTAAATGGTCTGGTAAAATGACTGTTAGGCCACCTTGTTTCAAATGTTTAAAAATGGCACGGATCCCTGTTTCATCTGTAGGAACGAGTGTTGCGTTAAACTTTTCTCGTGCTTCTAACAGATAACGATTGATCCCTTTATTTTTATTCGGTTTATACATAATCATCGGTTCTGTATACAGGTTCAGCCATGCATTGAGTAATTCCCAGCAGCCAAAATGCGGAATCACAACGATCACACCTTTTTTATTCGCAAGTGCTTCCGTGAGGATATTTTCACCATAAATGTTTTTCAATAAGCTCAGGCTATAACTTGGCGGCATCCCCCAACATTTAATAAATTCAATATAGGTCAGGCATTGGCTGCGGATACTTTGATTGATGAGCTGTCTCTGCGCTGTCTCGGACAAGTCTGGGTAGGCCAGTTGAATATTGATGCTAGTGATACGTTTGATTGATGAGTTAAACAGGTCAAGAATAAACGCGATCATCAAAGCCAAGTTTTGTAACAGCCAAAGTGGCAATAGCGCGATGATTTTGAATATAAAGTACATGGATCACAAGGTCTCAAAATTGACAGCATGGAATAAAATAAATTTTGCCAAGAGACCGGACTTATTCAATGAAAAGTACAAAAAGATCTGAATCTAAAAACAAAATAATCGGAAGTGGAAAATTGAGCTGTCCATTGCTCAAAGGATGTAGTGCAACATCATAACGTACTTGAAGCGTTTTGATATTAGCAAAGTCAATCAAATCTTTAATTTATGTTTTGTAGGTTTTCTACCACTTTTTATAGGTTGAAATAAAAAAACCCTGCATAGCGCAGGGTTTTTTGAAACTTAAAATCTAAATCTTAAAATGTAAGATTATTTAGATTCTTCAGCTTTTGGTTTTTCACGTAAGCGAATACCTAAGTCACGTAATTGGTTCGCTTCAACTGGCGCAGGCGCTTGGGTTAAAGGACATTCCGCAGTCTTAGTTTTCGGGAATGCAATCACGTCACGGATAGAAGATGCACCAGTCATCAACATCACTAAACGGTCAAGACCGAATGCTAAACCACCGTGAGGAGGCGCACCGAATTTCAAGGCGTTAAGCAAGAAGCTGAATTTCTCTTCTGCTTCTTCTTCAGAAATACCAAGCGCTTCAAAGATCGCTTTTTGCATTTCTAGATTGAAGATACGTAATGAACCACCACCGATTTCAGTACCGTTCAATACCATATCGTAAGCAACAGAAAGTGCAGCACCTGGGTTGTTCTTCACTTCTTCAACGCTTGATTTTGGCAGCGTGAATGGGTGATGAACAGACGTCCATTTACCGTCATCAGTTTCTTCGAACATTGGGAAGTCAACAACCCAAAGTGGCGCCCACTCGCAAGTTGCAAGTTTCATGTCGTGACCGACTTTAATACGTAAAGCACCCATCGCATCGTTTACGATTTTCGCTTTATCTGCACCGAAGAATACGATATCGCCATTTTCAGCGCCAACACGTTTCAATAGATCAAGTACGATTGGCTCGATGAATTTAACGATTGGAGATTGAAGACCTTCAATACCTTTTTCAAGTTCGTTGACTTTGATGTAAGCCAAGCCTTTCGCGCCATAAATGCCAACGAATTTAGTGTATTCGTCAATTTGGCTACGTGGAAGCGCGCCAGCACCTGGTACGCGAAGCGCAACAATACGGCCTTTAGGATCTTTTGCAGGACCTGCGAATACTTTGAACTCAACGTCTTGCATCATGTCTGCAACATCAACAAGTTTCAAAGGAATACGTAAGTCAGGTTTATCAGATGCATAGTCACGCATTGCATCTGCATACGTCATACGTGGGAACTTGTCGAACTGAACGTTTAGAAGTTCTTTGAACATCTTAACCGTTAAACGTTCCATCAAATCCATAATGTCATCGTCACTCATGAACGATGTTTCAACGTCGATTTGTGTGAATTCAGGCTGACGGTCAGCACGTAAGTCTTCATCACGGAAACATTTAGCAATTTGGTAGTAACGATCGATACCGCCAACCATTAACAACTGTTTGAACAATTGTGGAGATTGTGGAAGTGCATAGAAGCTACCGTTAGAAACACGACTTGGTACTAAATAGTCACGCGCACCTTCAGGAGTCGCACGAGTCAAAATCGGTGTTTCCACGTCTAGGAAACCATTTTCTTCGAAGTAGTTACGAATAAGGTTTGTTAATTTAGAACGGAAACGTAAACGATCTAACATTTCTGGACGACGAATATCGAGGAAACGATATTTCAAACGTACTTCTTCAGAAATATTGGTATTTTCATCATTCAATGGGAATGGCGGAGTTTCAGACGCAGCAAGAACTTCAATTTCTTTGCCTAAAACTTCGATTTGACCACTCACGATATTCGCGTTTTCAGTACCTGCGTAACGACGACGTACACGGCCTGTAATTTTTAATACGAATTCTGAACGTGATTTATCAGCAGTCGCGAAAGCTTCAGGAGTATCAGGGTCAATCACCACTTGAACAAGGCCGTCACGGTCGCGCATGTCAAGGAAGATTACACCACCGTGGTCACGGCGACGGTGAACCCAACCGCATAATGTAACGGTTTGGTCGATTTGGGCTTCAGTAAGTGAGCCGCAGTAATGAGTTCGCATCATAGCGTTAGAAATCCAACTATATGGGTTAAGGTCAGCGAATACGTAAACAGCGTACCGCTTTTATTCGAATAGGGGATTATGCCTCTTTTTGGCTGTTTTGTCACAAGGACTTATTGCTAAAACAGCCAAATTTACAGCAAATTTTCGGTCAATGATGGGCTTAAGCCGATGACGTTGAAAAAATATTGGTGCTCTTGCTTAAGATCAGAAATATCAGACTACCGAGGCTAAACGTGGCTAAAAATGCACGGAAAAAATAATTAATAGCCTTGCCGACATAGGCATACAGGTCGTGTACAAAGGCATCTGAATAAATACTGTCAGCAAAATAAAAATAACTTGCGATGCCCGCAGCTAAAGACAGGGCCGCTAAACCATATACATAGACTTTGATGGATGCGGGGACGCTTACTATACTTCGATAGTGAAGATGATGACGATAAATCATCCATGCCAAAACGGGGAGGGCCAAGCCAGATAATCCAATTTGCAACACACGATGTAGGGGATATGAATGACCGAAAAATTGAATCGGCAGACTTAACAGATCCTTAAAAGCAAAGGTGCGAAAGTCAACATGGGTCAAGCCATCCCAAACAATATGCGTCGAAGTTCCAATGATGAGTGCGAGGATGAGGCTGAGGATAAACCCACAACATTGATTAAGACTCTGTAGATGCAGCGGCTTATTTAAACCAAAAAAAGCAAATAACATCGGGCGATAGAGCACATACCACAGCACACAAAACAGCAAACCAAGGATTAAGTTTGGAAAAATTAACCCCGACCATTGATGTGAACCTGCATAGTCAGCATTAGTAAATAAACGGAATAAATCTGGCACCATGCTACCAATTGCGAGTGCTGCAATAGGCAGGCGATTTCCGCTTAATTTGGAAATAGGCGGTGCGAGTACAGCATGGGATATGGTAAAAGGCATTGAATTAAAATAAATATATGAATAAATACAATGTGGTATAGGTGAGTGTATATGATTTGGGCAAATTAGAATGTTTTTTATTGCAAAACGAATGAAATGTTATATTATAACATTATTCAAAAATAGCCTGATTTGAGTCTCTCCAACATGTCTTTTCATAAGAATTTAATAACTGTTTCGATTTTTGCAGTGATTGCACCCAACCTTTATGCCGATGACCCAGAACAACAGGTACAAAAGCTCGAAGCGATTAATGTTCAGGTCCATCCTTTAAACCAAAGTGCGGCAGATTTTGCTGTTGCCGATAATGTCATTCAACATAAAGCTCTTGCACAAGGTGGCGTCACAATTGGTGATGCGTTAGCCGGACAGCCGGGTGTATATTCAAATCAGTTTGGTGCAGGTTCAAGTCGTCCTGTGCTGCGTGGTCAAGATGGCCCTCGTGTCAAAGTCTTAGAACACGCCTCAGAAACTGCAGATGTTTCGACTTTATCTCCTGACCATGCGGTTACGGTAGATCCGATTTTGGCAAAACAAATTGAAGTGATCCGTGGGCCATCAACACTGTTATACGCGGCAGGCACAGTCGGCGGTTTGGTTAATGTGACGGATCAAAAGATTCCTACCTCTATTCCTGATAAAGGTTATGAAGGGCAAGTTGGGGTTCGTTATAACTCAGGCAGTGATGAAAAATTGGCGAGTGCCGGTGTGACGGCTGCTTTAGGTGAGCAATTTGCCATCCGTGTAGAAGGTTCGAAACGCAAAGCCAATGATTATATTGCACCCAATTATTTCCATGATCATGATGGTGAATTAGAAAAAGAACGCCGCGTTGGCAACACTTTTGCAGAAGGGCAAAATGTCAGTGTGGGCGCGTCATGGATTCATGATCGAGGTTTTGCTGGACTGTCTTATAGCAACCGTCAAGACCAATATGGCTTGCCGGGGCATAGTCATGAATATGAAAGCTGTCATCCACATGATGACCATTTACATTGTGATGGTCATGACAACCATGGGCATACCGATGAGCATGATCATTCAGCGCATGACGAACATGATCACGATCATGATGCCGCAGGCCCATGGGTCGACTTAAAGTCAGAACGCTATGATTTCCGTACTGAACTTGCGAATCCGTTTGCGGGCTTCCAAAAACTACGTGCGCATGCGAGTTATACGGACTATAAACATGATGAAATTGAAGGTAACACCGCAGCAACCACTTTTAAAAGTAAAGGTTATGATGGCCGTTTAGAATTGGTCCATAACCCGATTGCGGATTGGGAAGGGGTGATAGGCGCACAATACAATCAGCAAAAGCTCAATATCAGTGGCGAAGAGTCATTGATGAACCCAAATAAAACCCAAAAATGGAGTGTATTTGGTTTAGAACATAAACAATTTGGTGATTTTCATGTCGAGCTGGGCGCCCGTGTCGATCAGCAGAAAATTCAGATCGATTCTGCACAAAAAAATTATGACGATTATGGTATTTCCTACTCAGGTGCTGTGAACTGGGCGTTTGCACCCAATTATAAATTGTCCTTGGTGGGTTCTCATCAAGAGCGGTTGCCATTGGCGCAAGAGCTGTATGCAGATGGCAAGCATTTTGCGACCAATACCTATGAACGTGGGAATGAAAATCTAGATGTTGAAAAATCCAATAACCTTGAATTAGGTTTCCATTATGAAAAAGATCAGTTGGATTATCACGTTCATGTGTACCACAACTGGTATGACAACTACATTTATGCTGCAACTAAAGATAATTTTGAAAACTTCCGCTTAGTTGATTACACCCAAGACAAAGCCAAGTTCTATGGCGCGGAAGCTCAAGTGGGTTATGCCATTAATGATATGTATAAACTCAGTGTCTTTGGTGATTATGTTCGCGGCAAAATTGATGGTGAAAATGCGCCACGTGTGCCTGCCGGGCGCTTAGGAACCAAGGTCGATGTTGACTTTGCCGATGGTTGGTCAGGTCTTGCAGAATATTCACATGTATTCAAACAAGACAAAATCACTGCATTTGAGCGTGAAACAGATGGCTACAACATGGTGAACTTGGGCGTGGCCTATAGTGGCCAGTTGAAAGATCAAAATGATTATCGGGTTTATTTCAAAGCCAATAATTTATTGGATGAAGATGTTTACTCTCACACGTCATTCCTTGCCAATATTCCACAAGTCGGTCGTAATTTTACAGTTGGTCTTGAATTTGGTTTCTAATTGAATTTGCACAGACTTTTCTAAGGAAGTCTAGGTGAAGTCACAGAAATCCTCTTGAAAAATCAATGAATAAAACCTAGTCTGAGCGCATTAGACTAGGTTTTTTCTTATGCGCATCATTCAACGAATACATCACAAGCTCAATTGGTCACGCCGTCGCTATGTGGGTGTGGTCATTGGTTTATTGGTTTTAGGTTATTTGGCATCGGCAACCTATCACACGCTAAAACCACTCCCTGAAGGGCTGAACTACACGGGGAAACTTCGCCATGCTGAAGTGAACTTTTTAGTGGATGAAACCTATATTGATGCGCAAGGAAAGCAGCAACAGGAACATCGCATTTTTAAAGAAATGCTAAAAATGATCGAAGAAGCACAGTCGACCATTGTGTTGGATATGTTTCTCTTTAATCCGCAAGTTGGCGACTCTCAATTAAAACACGAACAATTAACACAGGAGCTGACCGATGCGCTGATTTTGAAGCGTCGTCTATCTCCTCAAGTGGAAATTTTTGTGATTACTGACCCGGTCAATTCGGTATATGGCGGCATTCAACCTGAACATTATCGTCAATTACGGCAAGGGGGCATTGAGTTGATGGAAACCAATTTGGTACCGCTTCGTGCTTCCAATCCAGCATGGTCTGGCTTTTGGTATATCTGCTGTCAAGATATTGGCAATAATCCTGAAAAAGGCTGGTTACCGAACCCATTGGGAACCGAAAAGGTGACGATCCGCAGTTATATGGATCTTTTCAACTTTAAAGCCAATCATCGTAAAACCTTGGTGGTCGATACCGTTGACGGTTGGAAAGGTTTGGTCACCTCTATGAATCCGCATGATGGTAGCTCACGACATTCTAATGTGGCCTTAACCGTCAAAGGCATGACCGCGATTGATCTGTTAAAGACCGAGCAAGCCGTTGGAATGATGTCCAAAGCCAATATTCCATTTGTGGTGATTAAGGATGTTGAAGCGGCGAAAACTCAGCCACAGGTTCAAGTGCTAACTGAAAAAGCAATTTATGATGCCACATTCGACTTAATTGATAGCGCGAAGAAAGCTGGAACTGAAATTGATATTGCCATGTTCTACTTGTCAGAACGTAAAATTATCAAAGCACTCATTGCTGCGCATGAACGTGGCGTGAAAGTTCGGGTATTACTCGATCCGAATAAAGATGCTTTTGGTCGTACCAAAAATGGTATTCCAAACCGTCCTGTTGCTTCTGAATTGCATGATGCTGGTATTGATGTGCGTTGGTGTAATACCCAAGGTGAGCAGTGCCATAGCAAGATGATTTTAAAACGAACAGCCTATCAGGCAGATATGATTTTAGGTTCTGCCAATTTCACAGCGCGTAACCTGAAAAATTATAATTTAGAAACGGATTTAAGAGTGATCGGTTTGAAAGACGCTCAAGTCTTTAAAGAGGCAAATCAGTATTTTAATACGGCTTGGTCAAACCGTGATGGTAAGCAGATGAGTGTGGATTACGATACGTATGCCGATGAATCTAAGTTGAAATATGTGTTGTATCGCTTTATGGAATGGAGCGGAATATCTACTTTTTAATTTTCCCCTCATCCTAACCTTCCCCCAAAGGGGGAAGGAATTCCCTCTCATTTCAGGAGAGGGTTAGGGAGAGGTGTATTTAGCAATTATTAATTCTTCGGTACAGGATTCGGCGGAACGATTTGATCTAAATCTTTATCCGTCATTTGATCCAATTCTTTAATATCGGTTTTGATTTTCCATTTATCTGCATCATCTACCGGTTGTGGCAAACGAGCTTCTAACCAGTCACAGATGACATCTGGTGGAAAATCGGCATGGTTACATTGAATCACCCAAGACAAGAATTGTCTTGCTTCGCCATTCATATATGGTGGCGGAGAAACAGGTAAAAATTGAGTCGGTAAGCGTTCATTTTTAGAAATATAGTTCAATACATGGCCCAATTCTTGAACAGTTTGCCATGCTAAAGGGTGATCTACATTAATTTGAAATTTAAACCACCAAGCAGTTTTACCATCGGTTCCGTACGAGTCAATCAGTTGTTCTTGAATACTTGGAACTTTAGAAAAAAATTGATGAAGTCGGTCAAAACTTAATTCAGACACAGCATTTGATCCACTACGAAATAAAAGGCATCTTAGCATATTCCGTCGAAAATCGAGTGCATGATCTGCTGATCAGAATCGGGTGGATGATTTAACAAATTATTGCATTTGATGGATTTTTATCCATTTTTTCTCCTACAATGGAATTTATACTGAGCGTATAAACCGTCGAGGAGAGCTTAAGTGAAAACCACATTATTCTATGCGATTGCAGGTGTGATGCTGATCAGTGCTTCAGCCAGTACTTTTGCGGAAAACAAATGGGCAAACTACCAAGGTGTGGATACGTCAAAACCACAACACCGCCCACCGTCGATGAATCGGCCTGGCTATCCGCAGCATGCGCCGAATTATCCTCAGTATCCAAGTCGTCCGCCAGTTTATCCGCAATATCCAAATCGACCTTATCCACAGTATCCTCAGAGTGGTATTAGCATTCAATACAATGCGCCGACCACCATTACTCAAAATTCGCAGAGCTATAGTTGGGTCATTGGCGATCCTGCCAGTGCCAGTATTTCCAGTTCGACCTATACTTTTATCAGTGATTGGAAACGGATTGGCTTGCCGGCCCCCCCAAGTGGCATGTATTGGATCTTTGAAAATGGTCGCTATGTATTAGTGCCGAATCGGTAATTTAATCTCCCCAAACCCCTCCTTAAAAAAGAGGGGCTTTAATAAGACTAAGCTAACTCATCATCTTGCGGACGTGGGGTTTTTCCTTCAGGCAGTGGCTTCTCGGAATGCTTATCTCGAATAACAGAAGGGTAGGTCCAAGAGGCATAGCGTACAATCAAAATGGCCGCAGCAAGAATGAGGATCGAACCTGTAGTAATGACCAATCCCATATCCGCTTTATGGTCATGTTGAATGTCCGAAATTAGTAAACGGGTCAGGGCAGTAATAGCAATATAAATCAGGAAGCGTACCGGCATGTGGTTGGTTTTAAAATAAATACCAACCATGGCACCGAGCTCAAGGTAAATAAACAATAATAAAATATCGTCAATCGTGGCGAATTGTTTAACTGTAATAATTTCAAAAATGGTATGACCCGCAGACCATAAAATCATACAGCCGATGACAAACAGTGCAAGATAATGAAAACCTTCTACAGCAATATTGCCAAAACGGTCAAGGAGGGCTTCAACTTTTTCTACTTTGGGATCACGGTGTTTCATATATCTTCCTCCTGTGTAAATTGCGTGAATATTCAATGATGAACTAGTCATTAAATACCAAGCAAATTTCATGCACATGAAGCGCATATGACAAAAATATTTTTTAGGTTTAATAAAGTTTTTAATGTTAAGTTTGAGCTTAAATTTTGTCCTATAAGAATGAAGCGACGATGTATCAACCAACGCATTTTAAACATGATGAACTCCCTGATCTGATTGATCTTATGCGTAAGTATGCTTTGGCGACAGTAATACTGACTGCACCCAATGGTGAGTTGGAAGTGAATCATTTACCACTAGAATATGACGCTGAGTCAGGCGAATTAGGTGTATTACGCGGTCATATTGCTAAGGCCAATCCAATGTTTGAATTGCTAAATCAGTCAGCGCAAGCCTATGTGATTTTTCATGCCGACGAAGCATATATTTCGCCAAATTGGTACGAAGGAAAACAAGAACATCACCGTGTCGTGCCGACATGGAATTATCGTGTAGTCCATGTTAAAGGCAAGATACGTAAAATTGCAGATGAAAAATATTTACGTGGAATTTTGGCTTGTTTAACTCGTACTCATGAAGCGACGCAACCCATGCCATGGAAAATGGGCGATGCGCCTCATGATTTTATTGCGGAACAACTGGAAAAAATTGTAGCAATTGAAATCGATATTCAGTCGATGATCGGGAAATTTAAAGTCAGTCAAAATCGCAGCGCTATAGATGCGATGAATGTGGAAAAAGCTTTGGAAAGGTCGAATGCTGAAATGGCGGAGTCGATCAAAAAATTTTATCCCATGAAATAACAGGCTAAATAATCATGCCCAATAGGATTGAAACTGAACGTTTATGCCTGAGAAAGTATCAGTTAGGAGATGAAATTTCATTATTTGATACATATTTTTCGAATATAGAAGCAACTCGTTATCTGCAGCGGTTGCCACATAAAACGATTCAACAGACTAAGAGTGTTTTAGAAAAGTGGGCAGATCATTATTGGTCGATACACAATCCTGATTTTGCATGGGTGATTAGTGATAAGAATACGCATTTAGCGATGGGCTTACTGTATTTCTTCAATCAAGACAACCATGGAGAAATACATTTTGGGTTAGGGGTGAATTTTCATGGTTGTGGTTATATGACTGAGGCTTTAATTGGGGGAATTAAGTATTTAAAGCAGAATCAGGTCACGAAGGTTGTTTCATCTTTTTGTGCTGAGGAACATCTAGCATCACAAAATGTCTTAATGAAGGCAGGGTTTAAACAAGATAAAGATACAACGCATTGGGCTACATTTCCAATGCTAGACGATCAGCTCCATCCTTGTTTTACATATCGAATGGAATTAGGTGATTGCGAATAAGTAAATATGCTTATGATTTTTTGAAAAAAGTTGTACTCAGTGGTTATGTAATAAGAGTAGTAGATGAATAAAAAAATGCCCGATAAATCGGGCATTTTTGATTTTGTACGGCTAATTAAGCTTGGTTGGTAAAGTAATCTTCAGAGAAGTTCATGATCACTTCAGAACCTGCTTTCACTTTGGCAATGCGTAAAGCCAATTCAGGCAAAATACGCTGCGTGAAGTAAAGAGTCAGTGCAAGTTTGTTTTGGTAGAACTCGCCATCTTTGTCTTTTGCTGCATCTGCAATGCGGGCAAACATATAGGCAAAGCTGAGCAGGCCTACAGCATGTAGGTAATCAACTGCTGCTGAGTTCGGGAACTCAATGTTTTCACGAGCAGCTTCAAGTACATATTGAGTCACAGCTTCAACTTCAGCTGCTGCATCTAAGGTTGCATCTTTGATGTAGTTCAAGCTGGCATCTAAGTTATTGGCAAAATCACGGATTTCTTGGATATATTCAGCAATGAATTCACCATTGCACTTAATGGTTTTTCGACCAATTAAGTCTTGCGATTGAACACCGTTGGTCCCTTCGTAAATCTGTGCAATACGGAGGTCACGGATACATTGTTCCATACCCCATTCACGAATAAAGCCATGACCACCGAAGACCATTTGCGCATCGAGTGTTGCTTGGAAAGCTGTATCAGTTAAATACGCTTTCGCAATCGGTGTTAATAGCGCAACACGGTTATTGGCTGCTTTGACTGCTTCTGGGTCAGTAGAGAACTTGGTAATGTCCAGTTGTTGACCAACATAAACCGCAAATGCACGAGACGCTTCATTGTTGGCACGTGCGTTCAGCAACATACGACGTACATCACCATGAACTAAGATGCTGTCTGCAGGTTTTGTAGGGGATTGCACGCCAGAAGCGCTGCGACCTTGTAAACGATCAGTCGCATATTGCGCTGCATTTTGATAAGCAAATTCAGAAGCACCTAGGCCTTGAATACCCATAGACAGACGTTCGTAGTTCATCATCACGAACATCGCTGCAAGGCCTTCATTTTCTTTACCAACCAGGTAGCCTTTCGCGCCATCAAAGTTCATCACACATGTGGCAGACGCTTTGATCCCCATTTTATGTTCAATAGAACCAGGGCCTACAGCATTACGCTCTCCCAATGAACCATCTGCATTCACCAAGAATTTAGGTACGATGAAGAGTGAAATTCCGCGTGAGCCCGCAGGCGCATCAGGCGTTTTCGCTAAAACTAAGTGGATGATATTTTCAGAAAGGTCGTGGTCACCGCCAGTGATGAAAATTTTCGTACCTGTAATGTTATAAGTACCGTCTTCATTACGTTCAGCTTTAGTTTTAATAATGCCTAAGTCTGTACCTGCATGCGGCTCAGTTAAGCACATCGTGCCTGACCATTCACCTGTGTACATTTTTGGCAAATAAGTTTCTTTTTGCTCTTGTGATGCATAGCTGTTTAACGCCATGCCTGCACCTACAGAAAGAAGCGGGTAGAGCATGAATGATGGGTTGGTTGCAAACAGCATTTCGTCAGACAGAACAGTCAGCATTTTTGGCATGCCTTGACCGCCCCATTCTTCATCTGCGCCTAGACCAATCCAACCGCCTTCTGCATATTGTTTAAATGCTTCTTTGAAACCAGCAGGAGTCGTGACATTGCCATTGCTATAGGTTGCGCCCTCTTCATCACCTGTGCGGTTTAAAGGATGAGTGACGTTTTGCGCAAATTTTGCCATTTCTTCAAGAATGGCTTCTGCAGTTGCAGCATCAACGTGAGCAAGATTTTCGTTGTTTTGCCAGAATTGTTCTGCTTTAAAAACATCATTTAAGATGAATTTCATATCTGCAAGCGGCGCATTATAAATTGGCATGTTCGTTCACCTGTTTATTGTTTGAATCTGTGGACTTGGGGCAATTTGTATCGGCACAAAGCGTGGAGAAAATTGACCAAAGTAAAATTATGGGACTATTTATAAAGAAAAAGGACTGCCAATGCTATGACCGTCCTTTCTCTATTTCTGCACTCAAGAGTACAATTTTTTGAATATGTTTTAGATATTCACATTAGAATGCAAAGTGTTCTGCATCCAATGCCATAAGAGGATCTAGGCCACCTGCGATCACTTCTACATGAGAGCGGACGCGCGGTAAGATTTTCTTGAAGTAGAAACGGGCAGTCGTTACTTTCGCATTGTAGAAATCAACATCTGTTGTTCCTGCAGCTAAAGTTTCTTGCGCAACTAGCGCCATGCGGGCCCATAGGTAAGCAAGCGTTACATAACCAGAGAAGTACAAGTAATCGACCGCAGCAGCACCCACTTCTTCTGGGTTTTGCATTGCTTTCATACCAATCTGCATAGTCAGGTCGCCCCATTCTTTGTTTAGCGCAGCAAGCGGCTCAACAAATTCTTTCATGGCAGCGTTGTCTTTGTTGGCTTCAACAAATTTATGGATGATCTTGGTGAAGTCTTTCAACATTGCACCTTGAGTACCCAATACTTTACGGCCTAACAAGTCAATTGCTTGAATTTCAGTCGTACCTTCGTACAAGCAAGAGATACGTGTATCACGTACGATTTGCTCCATACCGTGTTCTGAAATGAAGCCGTGGCCACCAAATACTTGAACACCGTGTTTTGCAGATTCAGAACCTGTTTCAGTCAAGAATGCTTTAGCAATTGGAGTTAATAATGACAAGATATTGTCAGAGAACTTACGTTCTTCTTCAGTTGCACCTTGTTCCACGATATCGGCATGGAAAGACAATAAGTAAACCAGAGCACGACCAGCTTCAGCAAATGATTTTTGCGTAAGCAGCATGTTGCGCACTGCAGGGTGCACGATAATTGGATCTGCTTCTTTTTCAGGTGCTTTAGGGCCTGAAAGTGAACGCATTGCCAAACGGTCTTTTGCGTAAGCAAGTGCACCTTGGAAAGCGCCTTCAGAAGCTGAAAGACCTTGTACAGCAGTACCGATACGTGCAGTGTTCATGAATGTGAACATGCAGTTTAGACCGCGGTTTTCAGGGCCAATCAAGAAGCCTTTTGCGTTATCAAAGTTGATGACACAAGTCGCGTTACCATGGATCCCCATTTTGTGTTCAATCGAACCACAACGTACAGCATTGCGCTCACCAATTGAGCCATCAGCATTTACATTGAATTTAGGTACGATGAATAATGAAATACCTTTCGTGCCTTTTGGTGCGCCTGGTAGACGAGCAAGGACGATATGGATGATGTTTTCAGCCATGTCGTGTTCACCAGCAGAGATAAAGATTTTCTCGCCAGAAATTGCATAGCTACCGTCTGCTTGTGGTTCAGCTTTAGAACGGATAATACCTAAGTCAGAGCCTGCATGAGATTCTGTTAAGCACATGGTACCTGTCCATTCACCTGAAACAAGTTTAGGCAGGTAAGCGTCTTTTTGTTCTTGTGAACCGTGGTGTTCTAAAGTACGTACAGCACCATGAGATAGACCAGGATACATACCCCAAGCCCAGTTCGACGTACCCACCATTTCTGAAATGATGTTACCTAGTGAAACAGGTAGACCTTGACCGCCATATTGTTCTTCAGCAGACAAAGACGGGAAACCAAGTTCGATATATTTTTGATACGCTTCTTTAAAACCAGTTGGTGTTGTGACAACGCCATCATTCCAAGTACAACCTTCACGGTCGCCGACTTGGTTAAGAGGAGAAAGTTCATTTTCACAGAAGTCAGCAGCAGCTTCTAGATATTGGTCAACCAACTCACGGCTTACGGTGTCTGAAAATGCAGGCAGTTGTGCATAGTGATCTTCTGCTTTTAATAGTTCATGCAGAACAAATTGCATATCACGTAAGGGCGCTTTGTATTGTGGCATATCGTTTTCCTCAATACTGGTTTCTACCAGCGTTAGTAATCCTAAATAAACATTTGAACGTGTCTTCAATGACACGTATTGGAATGGTTCTAATCGTGCAACATCTTCTTATTGGGTACAAGCATTTCAGGGTGATTTGTTGGTGACTGTAAAGTCAAAGAAATATCCCTTGAAAAAGCTAAGTGCATTGAGTGTAAACGCTTTTAGGTGAAAATGAATGACACAAATAGTCAAAAAGCGTAAAAAGATATGTCCAATAAAAAAGGCACTCATGGGAGTGCCTTTTTTATGCAATGATATCGCGATCTAAGTTTGGATTATTTCACTGGTGCTGGCGTTGGGGCAACAGGGGCTTTAGGTTGGAAACGCACTTCACATTTACCATTGATTTGCTGTTCGCCAACTTTAATGGCAACCGCACTGCCATCAGTCTTGCCTTGACATGCTTTCATAATCGCTTGTTGCTTCGCTTGGCGTTCTGCTAAACGTTGATCAAACTGTTTAGTCAGTTCTGCACGTTTTGCATCAGTCAGTGGCTCACCGCGTTGCATCTGACCACGTATGTCGCCACGCATTGGATGATGTTCACCGCGCATTGGTTTGTGTTCACCACGTGCTTTTTTCATGTCTTGACGGTCTGCTTTGAACACCATGGTACATGTACCATCAATATTTTTATCGCCAGCTTTTACTTGAACTGTTGAACCTGTAGCCTTACCATCGCAGGCTTTTTGCATATCAGCAAACACTTGACGTTGCTCGGCACGCATTTGTTTAAAATGTTCACGTTGCTCAGGTGACATACGACGATCTTGATCACCATGATGTTGTTTCATCATGCGGCCATGATCGTTATCTTTTGGTGCGGTTGTCGATTGACAGGCAGTGAGTGCACCCATGCTCAATACGCTTGCACCGATTAAAGCCATTTTAGTCATTTGTTTCATAGTCTTTACCCCCACCAGATTAGATATTTTTCCGATGGTTAAAGATTAAATAATAAAGATGTAGAAACAATGGAGAGTTTTTTAGTTGCGTGTTCGCTACAATAATGAATATAGAAGAAAAATGAGAGTTCTCTTTTGAAAATACGTCGTATCCCGATTGCCCTACGCTTGTTTCTGACTGTGCTGTTGACGACGCTCGTCATCACAACGGTAAGTCTTGGCGTTTTGCATTGGAATATGCAGCGTAATTTCACCAAATATGTGGCCGATGTCGAGATGCAAAAGCTTGACCATGTCATTGAAAATTTAGCCGATGTGTATACGGTCTATCATGATTGGGGCAATGCGATTCAGGCACAGATTCTGCAAATTGAAGGGCAGGCAGCACCAGATGACTATGATCGTCTCTCTCGGTGGTGGTTACGTCGTCAATATGACATTGCATTGCAGCAGCGCTATTTTCAAGATCATAGTTTGAATGCAGCATCGATGTTGGCAACGCCACAGCAAACGGCAGAACAAAAAACTGAAGAGCTAAAATGGCTTGAACAAAACTTACCGTCTGAGTTTCAACCCTTTGAAGGTTTAAAATTTCCTTTAAGCGCGAATCAAAATGTGTTCCGCCCCAAAGAGTCGAATGCGGATGAAAAAGATAAAGATGCCGGTCAATCCTCTCAAAACAATACCAACAATGGTGGTAAAAAACAGTTTATTCAAATGCCTGACCGCTTGGGCTTGAGTTCACGTTTATCTTTATATGATGCACAGCGCCAATTTGTGGTGGGTGAGCCGACAGATGAACAGATTTCTTATCGTCCGATTATGGTAAATAATCAAATCGTGGGGTATTTGGGGCTCAAACCTGTACTCGAGCAAGATGATGCGATCAGTATTAACTTCTTTAGTAAGCAAAAACGTTATTTGTTATTGGTTTATGTGCTGACATTTATTGCAAGTTTAATTGCTGCACTGTTATTGGCGACCTACTTTAAAAAACCGATTCAGCGTTTGTTAATGGGAACACGTGAGTTAACAAAGGGCAATTATCAACATCAAGTCGCGGTGAACCGTAATGATGAGCTTGGTGATTTATCGAATGAATTGAACCAGTTGGCTGTGATTCTCGATCAGCATGAAACGTCACGTCGTCAATGGGTGGCCGATACTTCACATGAATTAAAAACCCCATTGGCGGTGTTGCAGGCTCAAATTGAGGCGATGCAGGACGGTATTCGTAAGCCAACGCCAGAGCATTTTACTTCGATGTTGAATCAAGTCAGTAGTCTGAAAAAATTGACCAAAGATTTGGCTGATTTGGCGCAAGCTGATGCACAGCAATTAAATTGTTATCTCACTACGATTAATCCGTGGGATGTCGTTGTGCAGGAGGTTGAAAGCTTTAAACCGAAGTTTGAACAAGCCGATTTGAAAATTACAGCAACGGGCGATGGCACTTCATTACAATTAGATATAGACCGTTTTAAACAGATTATGGTCAACTTATTGGGTAACAGTATTCGTTATACGGAAGCTGGTGGTGAAGTGCATGTTCATACTGAGCAGGATGAAACCCAGTGGACCGTGTATGTTGATGACAGCCCATTTGGTTTAACTGATGAACAGTTGGCACGTTTAGGTGAGCGTTTCTATCGTGTGGATGATTCACGTACGCGTGCAACTGGTGGTACAGGATTAGGATTGGCGTTATCCGTAAAAATAGCTAGAGCATTGGGCGGAGAATTGAGTTTTGATCATTCTCCATTGGGCGGTTTGCGTTGCAAATTGACATTTCCCAAACAGATGAAATATTAAAAGGAAGCATGCATGAAACATATCATGTTGGTTGAAGATGAAGTGGAACTTGCACAGCTAGTGCGTGATTATCTAGAGGCTGCAGGCTTTGAAGTCAGCATGTTTCATGATGGTCAAGAAGCCTATGAGAGCTTCACGCAGCGTAAGCCGAGTCTAATGATTTTGGACCTGATGGTGCCACGTATGGATGGCTTAACCATTTGCCGTAAAGTCCGTGAGCAGTCTGATCTGCCAATTATTATGGTGACTGCACGCACTGAAGAAATTGACCGTGTATTGGGGCTCAATATGGGTGCTGACGATTATGTCTGCAAACCGTTTAGTCCGAAAGAGTTGGTGGCACGTGTGCAAGCGGTATTACGTCGTTTAGAACGTAAAGCAGAGCCAGAGGTGAATGATTTATTCCGTATGGACAAAGCACAGCAACGTATTTGGTATCAACAAAAAGCGTTGAGCTTAACGCCAACTGAGTTTCGTTTACTTGAGTTGTTTTTAGAGCATGTAGGGCAGGTGTATTCACGTGCGCAATTGCTTGATCATATTAACCCAGACAGTTTTGAAGTGGCTGACCGTGTGATTGATAGTCATATCAAAAACCTGCGTCGTAAGATTTCAGATGCAGCGGAAACTGGCAACCGTCATGAGTGGATTCAAGCTGTGTATGGCGTCGGCTACCGTTTTGAATATCCAGAGGATTAATGTTACTTTTTGTTCTTGAATCTTTTTTTAAAAGCCTTTAATTTTTAAAGGCTTTTTTATTTGTATTTTTAAGAGGGAAAAACATAATGATTTTAAAAAAAACCTTATTAGCAATAAGCTGTTCTGTAATTTTAACTGCATGTGGCGGTGGTGGCGGCGGGTCTTCTAGTAGCGGTGGGACTTCAGATAATGGCGGTTCAAATGGGGAAACAGCTAACCCATCAAATCCAGCAACAGATTTAGAGAAAGCTAAAGTATTAATCAAAACTACGAACAATATTATTGCCTATTTTGACAGTTTTAAAGGTTTGCAGTCTCAGTATGAGCCTGCATTTGATGCTGTAAGTAATGCAGGAAATGATATTAGTAATGCTTCTGATCTCATCATTACTTTAGCTTCATTGGCGCAGAAAGACGCTCAAGGTTCCACAAAAGACTATACCGCTGCAGAATTAGAGGCACTTTTAGAGGATGATGCGACCTATGGGGGGATATATTATCCAGATTATATTTTGAGCAAAAATGGTCTTAAAATCAGCGTAACACCGACTTCAGTTTCTGTTAATGGAAGTGTATCGGCTAAATATTGGATGGACTATATTTGGGATAGCAGTACTTTTACTGGAAAAGATGTTTTTAGCGATGCGGTTTTGATTACTGTAAGCAATTTAAAGTTGGATGCGCCATTCACAGCATCTGCAAAACAGCATGATTTTAAAATAGTTTCAGGCGGTAAAATCACAGCTAAAAATGCGGATGGATTAGAATCAAGCTTAGGGTTTAATAGCAACAGTACCGCTCAAGTTGTTTATGATACAGCTATCAAGCTGGAAGACTCAGAAAGTGAAAATGCTCCGGTTACGGCACAATTTAAATTTTTAAATGTTTTGTTAACAACTCAGAACGCGAAGCTGAATTTAACTGAACTTTCAAGCAAAGCTGCTCGAGTTAAATTCAAAAATGGTACTGAAACATTTAATCAAATTATTCCATATGAAATTATTTTGAAAGGTGAAGCTTTAAGCGGAGCAGAAAACTTAGGCTTAGATGCAAATATTAAGCTAAAAAATGATCTGACTAAAACCTTTGATATTACCCAAGGCGAATCTGCGGCTGCATTTATTAATGCAGATTTGACAGTTAATCTCTCTGGTAACGTAAAAGGTGGGGGGGCTGCTGTGAAGCCATTCAGTTTACTGCTTAACGCTAAAAGGAATGATTACCAAAAAGGGATAGCAAATCTTAAAGTTACAGTTGATCAAAATACATTAAATATAGATGTAAAAACTGACAATCTGATCGCGCAATCTCCAATTATCTGGTCAAGAGTATCTCATGCGAATGGTGCATTTGTAGAAATTCCAGATTTAGATCAATTCAGTTCTGCTGATATTAAAGTCGGTACTGTTAGCTACGGTACGATCAATAGAGTATCGAATAGCATTTATTCTGCGAAATTTACCGATAACACTGTGCTAATGATTGCACCATAATAATGAATTAAGGAGAGGGGGTAACGATGTTCCCCCTTTTTTCTATGTTGAAAAAAAAATTAGTATTATTGGGATTATCGCTCCCGTTTTATAGCTATGCACAAGAGGCTATCTATTATCAAGTGCAAGCAGATGTTTATAGTGAACCGTTAGCGATTCATGCATTTACAGATGATTGGGATGATTCTAAGTTTAAATCAGGAAAAAATGCATTTGCTCATGGTTTAATGCAATTGGGCGTAAAGCAGGGTAATTGGGATTTTAGCTGGATCTGGCGATATGACTATGCGCTCAATTTCAGTGAGGATACAGCAAAGCTTTATTATCAAATACAAAATGAACTGCCTATCGATGCAAACTCAACGTATGACTTGAGGCTTGAAGCACAGCATATTGATACTGTTGGGTCTCGGGCTGCCTATACATGGCCCATTAGTTCGAATTGGAATTTAGAAACGGGTATAACCGCGTTAATTGGGCGTCATTATATTGATGGTCATATTAATGCGCTAGGGGTAACGACAGATCAGCAAGAGCTTATGGACCGCGTCAAATGGCTGAATGGGAGCATAGATTACAGTTATGATCATCCTGCTTTGAAAGAAGATAAAATGGGCTGGAATGAGCAGGCGCATAGCGGGTATGGCTATGCCCTAGATGCGACTTTAAGAGGTGCTATTGCAAAAAATTGGAATTTAAAAATTAATATTCAGGATGCATTGGCATATTTATATTGGCAAGATGCTCCATACACACGATATAACATCAGCTATGATCAAGATAAGCGTCCACGGTTTGATATTCAGGGAGAGTTTGATAAAGATAAGACCTATGCGCAAAAGCTGCCATTTAAAATTTATTCGGATTTAAATTATGACTCAGAGCAGGCTTGGAGTTTAGGACTCAGTTCAATCTCAAATGAGTATATAAGTCTTTGGCAGCTCAATGCATATTGGAATACAGGGCTAATGTGGGGAATCCATTTTGAACCCCAAACCAATTCGTTTGGCCTTTCCGTCAAACATGAAAACTTTGGTTTTAAATACATAGCAGATTCATTCAATACCAACCAAGCAAAACGTATGGGCGCGCAAATATATGCGCAATATCTATGGTAAGTGCTGTTGGACCAGCGACTGTAAACAGATTAGCTTCTTTAGAATGTGTAAAGTTTTAAGCAGTTGTTTTATTTAACCGTATTGATATGTATTAAAAAAAGCTTTGCATTGTCATAATGGAATTTAAATTGTTCGGTTATGGATAAGTTTGAATTTATCTATAACCTTTTTTATTTATATCGTAAATTTTTTATTTTTTAAAGTTTTTATCAGTATTAGATATTTATTAGTATTCCATTTTTGAAGGAATGGGCATCCCTTAACAGCAAAACAATGGCAATTGGATGAATGATAAAAATCACATAAAAATGCGAAATTTGCGCATTTAATGAAAATTGGTTATTATTTTGCTTGAATATTGACCAGTATGTTTGGGCTGGCAGAGTTCAATGTAGAGATAACAATTTTAAAAATGGAAAATTAGAGGGCAGAACAGATGAAAAATATAGCATTTGCAAAAATAATAATGGTCACGGGTGTCTTGGGTTTAACGGCATGTGGTGGTAGTGATCGTGATGAGACAGGAAGCGTACCGTCAGAGCCAGTTGCCGATGCCATGGTACAAAAAAGTGTAGAAGAGCTGACGCTGTTGGATGTAAATAATCTTGCATTAAATGCTGCGTCGATTCAGATTTTAAGTGATGAAGAGTGGCAGAAGGTACAAGCAGGTAGTTTGAAAGCGACAATAAATGAAATCACAGCAGATGATTCTGAACAGTTATTTCCACCGATCAACAGTTTACCGACAGCGACTCATTTTAAAGGTCAAAGTTACCTTGCTAATGCTCAAGGCATCGTTAAGCTGCCTAAATTGGCTGCAGGCACATATTATGTTTTGGTCACTAAAAATGGACAGTCTGCAGTTTCAGCATTCTTGATCCATCCTAAAAATACCAATAAGAGCATTGTGCTGAATGTGATACTCAACTGTTTAGACCAAGACTGTCAGACCTTAAGCGATGCACCTGTCAATGATGCAGTAGTCGGTACGTTGTCTGGTCAGGTCATTTATAAAGGAAAGCCTTTAGCGAATGCGCAAGTCGCATTATCTGGCGGTGCTGCGACCAATGGTGCATTTGTCAGTGCAATTACCGATGCCAATGGCTATTTCACGCTTTCATTCAACGTATCAAATGCGCTGCTTGAAGCATTGAAAAATGCCACGCTCACCATTAGCGGTGCAGGAATTAATACTATTACGAAAAAAGTTACGGTCATTGCTTCTTCTGCATCGGGCTATCAATTTGAAGTGCTGCCTGAAACGACATCTGCAGATGCCATATGGCGTGAAACTTTTGAAGCGGACTCTGCTACTCGCAATGCATGGACAAGGTCGCAACCAAGTGTGGCTAATGTCGATTGGCAGTTGCTAAACAAAGGTCACAATATTCGTAATAATCAAGTGAATCAGCGTGTGCGCTTAGCACCAAATGACCAAAGTCAAGGTAAGGTACCTGAGCCACTGCAAGGCAATACAGCATATTGGTATGGTGACAAAGTAAATGGCAACTTTATTGGCGCTTTAAGTGATTCATCAACTGCTCTAGAATTTGATGGCGGAACATCTAATACCCACAATACGGGTGAGTTAATCTCACCTGTGATTAATCTAAGCCAATATCAGGCGCCTTTGAGTTTAAGCTTTAAAACATGGTGGGAAATTGAGTCGGTCAATCCAAATAATCAGGGATTCGATTTGATGAATATTTTAGTTTCTACCGACGGCGGCAATAGCTTCAAGACTTTGGCTCGATTAAACCCGCTGGCAGATCCATCCTCGGCATATGAGCGCGCGCCGATTCCATACAGTAATTTAGGCTTTAACCTCGCACCGGCTGCTGTTCAGCAAGAAGCAATTTCATTAGATGAATATGCAGGCAAGGCCAATGTTCAGCTGAAATTCCAATTCAGAACAGTCGATCAACTTTACAACGGTTTCCGTGGCTGGATGATTGATGATGTGGTGATTCAGAAAAAAGCCGGAACTTTCCCATTATTTGATGGTGCGAGTTTTGATGAAAATTCGGATAGTGTCTATCAGGACTATAGTGGCTTCGCTGCAAAACAAGCGGGCACTGTGCTGAAAAGCACGAAGAGTTATGCTCGGTGGGCTGAAGTGCCACAGCGAAAATAAAGATTTACATGACACCGCAGCATGAATAAATAGGTTTAGACGTACTGCATTCGCTATTAATTATCCATCAAGGGTGGTGAATGCTATAACAGCTCTCAATTGAGGGCCGTTAATATTTAAAGAGGCAATGTATTCAGCCACTTTAGTATACTGGCGGCTTATGCTTCCGGCTGTTCGAGTGGAATCTTATGGCCCGTATTGTTAATCCTATCAATTTGACCAAGTGCTATGGAGAAATGCAGCTCACGCGCTGTATTCCATAATGATTCATACAGAAATGATCTGCGAATATTTGGCTGCAAAGAGCTGCACAGGCTACAATCCACTTTTTTATAAGATGAGAACGTGTTGTGAGCAGCGAAATGCCTCAACTGCAGCGCCGATTAAAGAACCGTCATATTCAGCTGATTGCAATGGGTGGCGCAATCGGGACAGGGCTATTTTTAGGCTCTGCGCATATTATTGAGTCGGCTGGACCATCGATAATTCTGGGCTATTTGATTGGTGGTTTGATTGCTTTTCTGATTATGCGCCAGTTGGGCGAGATGATTGTACAAGAGCCAGTCACAGGTTCATTCAGTCATTTTGCTTTTAAGTATTGGGGCAAGTTTGCGGGCTTTTTAACGGGCTGGAACTACTGGATTCTGTATATTTTAGTAGTGATGACCGAGCTGACCGCGATAGGCAAATATATCAATTACTGGTGGCCGCATGTGCCTGCTTGGGTTTCAGTTTTGGTGTTTTTTGCTGTGATTACGCTAGCCAATTTAGCCAATGTCAAACTGTATGCAGAATCTGAATTTTGGCTGTCGATGATTAAAGTTGTGGCGATTGTTGCCATGATTATTTTTGGTATATATCTGCTACTTACAGCAGGCGCAGACTCTACCGCTTCGATTAGTAATTTATGGGTACATGGCGGCTTCTTCCCGCACGGTTTTGAAGGCTTATTCTACATGCTAGCCTTTATGATGTTTGCTTTTGGCGGCATTGAATTAATCAGCATGGCGGCGGCTGAAACTGAAAATCCTGATCAAAATATCCCGAAAGCGGTGAATCAGACCGTAATCCGCGTGTTCTTATTTTATATCTGTTCTTTGGCTGTATTGCTGTCGCTGGTGCCGTGGAACCAGTTGAAACTTGGTGGTTTAGATCGCAGTCCTTTTGTGATGATTTTTAATCAGATGGGGATTGATTGGGCGGCGCATTTGCTGAATTTTATTATTTTGACAGCCTCCGTTTCGGTCTGTAATAGCGGCATGTATGCCAATAGCCGCATGCTGCTTGGTTTGGCAGAACAGGGCAATGCGCCAAAAGCCTTTAAACAGGTGAATAAGCACGGGACACCGATTGCTGCGGTTTTATTTTCAGCTTTGCTGATTTTTGGCTGTGTGCTCCTGAATTATTTCTTGCCTGAAAAAGCATTGAGTTATTTGATTTATATCGTGGTGAGTGCTGCAGTGCTGAATTGGATGCTGATCAGCTTGATTCATTTGAAGTTTAGAAAAGCGATGCAGCAGCAGGCTATTCAAACTAAATTTCCTGCTTTATTTGCGCCGTTCACCAACTACTTTGTCTTAGTGTTCATGCTGATGATTTTGTACATCATGTGGAATCAGGGTTTTATGTTGTCGGTGCTGATGCAGCCCGTATGGATTTTATTGCTGTTTGTACTGTTTAAGGTGATGCAAGCAAAGAAAGTTTAATAAGATGGAGGCTTAGGGAAGAGCCTTTGTTTATTGCCACTAAAGAATGATTTTGAAAATTCTGACAAGGTAAGCAAATTGAGTGAACATTCAGATAAAGACTGCTCTAGTGTACTGAATTCTAGGATAAATTTATATAAGATTATGATTTAGATCTCTTTCATAAATCAAAAAACGATCTTCTTTTTGGTTAATATTTGCACTCCGGATTTCTTAGCATTCGTGCATAATCTGCGGATGAAATACATCGATTCAAACAAGCTTTCTGATCCTCAG
>NZ_VOYQ01000104.1:0-1370 GCF_013420195.1 Acinetobacter sp. YH01024 | reverse complement strand
CATAGGTATCTACACATTTTTTATAAATTGAATGCGATCTGAGCAATCGCATTCAGCTCATCAGACGAATACTCTGACAACAACTGAAGAGTGTTCAATAGTATTGAAAGCCCTGCCAGTATGGCAGGGGCACTTTCTAATTTTCCCCTTTTCTGTTGCCTACCTGAAATTCGGGTGAGAAATGCCCGAATTCTTATATTCTGCTCATCTGTACCACGCTGTACTCGCCATGTCAGCACACAAGCCATACTACTGATCAGTAGCCTTCTCAGGATTGCTTGAGGTGTCGTTTGTAGCCATGCCTCAACGTCATGTCCTGCCTGCTTAAGCAATTTAAAATAACACTCAATTGTCCAGCGCCAGTAATACCATGTACTCAATTCTGCTGTATCTATATCCATTGCAACATTACTCAGCAAACACCATCTCGCCACAATTTTACCGTCACAATCCTTAACGACAGAAACAACCAGCCTTGCATCGACAGCATCTCCCTGCTCAGGAGCAACCCGCTTCCCTGAGCTATCTTTCTGCTTTGGTTTTGCTGCGCGTGTTATGCGTATATGGGTCTCACCCACATGTAAAGTATGCTGATTGCCTTTGTAAGAAATATTTTTGATTGAATGCGTTTCTATCTTTTCTGCAATCTCGCCAACTTTGTATGTCTGACCGTGATACTCAACTCGATGACCTTCTTTGGCCCGAATCAGCCATTTGAAGCGATTCTTGCTCATCGCTCTTAGATGGGCAATTGAGTCACCTTCACGATCAATGATATGAACTTTTGTTTTCTCAACCGGATACTGTTCGATCGTTTTGATTTGTTCTGCGAGTGAATCCAAATGGGTTTTTCGCTCGCTGTATTGTTCACTGAATGTGGAATAACAGCCTGATGCGTCAGATAGCGTTTGAGCCAATGGTGCAATGGGAAGCCCCGATGCCGCATCAACCAGTAGACTGCTTTGCAGTTCATAGCCTGAATCATATTGATGGGTTCTTTGAAGACGCTGAGTTTTATTGTTATGTTTCACATATTGCAGTTGAGACCAATCATGAATAATCAGCGCATAAGGGTGAGAGGATTGATCAATCTGTTCAAATGCAAGTCGCTGTATTGGCTCATTCAATTGCTTGAAAGAGACTTTTTCATTATTGAGAAATCGCCAAACTGCCTGGGTGGTTGCAAAACTGGACTTCTGGGCAGAGGCCATTTCCTTAATTGCAGGGGCAAGTGAAGCAAGAGGATTCATATTAAGCTTTACGAGGGCGTTGTATCGTCTGACGAGACGTGTATCAAGATGGGAGATATTAAATTGAAGAGCATGCTCTTCAATTTAACCCAAAACTTGGGATTTGTGTAGATACCTATG
>NZ_VOYQ01000103.1:0-1410 GCF_013420195.1 Acinetobacter sp. YH01024 | reverse complement strand
ATTACCCGTCAAATTGATTTTGCAGGCCTAGAAACCGAACAAGTTTATAACGAGCAAGATCAGCTGATTAAAATTGTACAGCCGAATGGCGGCATCATCCGTTTTGCCTATGATGAAGCAGGAAATTTGACGGAAACTAAAGATCCAGAAGGTCATATTTGGAAAAAAGAATACGATGCAGACGGTAATGTAACGAAGGAAATTAATCCTTTAGGTTATAGCACGCAATATAAATACAACAACGATAATCACGTTGTAGAAATCATTGATGCCAAAGGCGGCTCTAAAAAAATTCAATACAATGATTTGGGGCAAATGACCGCATATAGCGATTGTTCAGGTAAAGAAAGCGCATGGGAATATGATGAAGAAGGCGCACTGACGGCCCAGCAGTCTGCTGATGCACAGCAAGTCAAATATATCTACAGCACAGATGGCAAAGACAAAGGCCAGCTTAAAGCAATTGTCTACCCTGATGGTTTAAAAGAACAATTTGAGCATGATGAAGAAGGGCGCTTGCTCAAGCATACGGATACCAAAGGTTTAAGCACGCAGTACCGTTATAATGCTGCGGGTTTGCTCGAACAGCGTATAGATGCGAACCGTCATCAAATTGGCTACCAATGGGATCAGCAAGGCCGTATTCAAAAGCTGATCAATCAAAACCATGCAGAATATTTATTTGAATATAACCGTTATGGTCAATTGGCACGTGAACAGGCCTTCGACGGCGAAGAAAAATATTATAGCTACAATGAAAACGGTCAGCTGTTCCAAATCCGTCAGCCGAATGTGTTTACTCAATTTGCATATTTTGCTGATGGTGCAATCGCTTCAAAAACTTATACCCATGTACAAACTCGTGTAAGTCAAACAGAAGAATTTGAATACAACCTGAATCATCAGTTGAGTAAGGCGACGAATAAAGACAGTCAAATCGATTTTTATCGCAACGCGCTTGGCCAATTGGTTCGTGAGCATCAGCATTATAAAGTGCCGCATTTAACGCCGCTGACGGCTGTGCTGCGTTATGAATATGATGTGCTGGGAAATTTAACTCAAACGATTCGCCCTGATGGACAGGTTCAAAGCAATTTGAGTTATGGTTCAGGTCATATCTATGGAATCGCATTTAATAAACAAGATATGGCGGCGTTTCAACGTGATGACTTGCACCGCGAAACCACTCGTATGCTGGCGAATGGCTTAATTCAGACTAAAAATTATAATGATGTAGGTTTACTCACTTCGCAAATCATTCGACCAGAACAGGAAACCGTCGGTCGCACACAGCATCAAGCAGAACGACATTATCAATATGATCAAAATTATTTGCTCACCCAAGTAGATGACAGCCGATTAGGTAAGCTGACGTATCAGTATGATGCAATTGGCCGTTTAACACAGAGT
>NZ_VOYQ01000102.1:0-1468 GCF_013420195.1 Acinetobacter sp. YH01024 | reverse complement strand
CGCGACTCATGAGTGCTCGGTTATATGCGGGCCAATTGGTTGTGCGATAGATTTTGTGTGTAGGCTTCTTCATTTGAAAATTATATCGCTGAAAAAGCCTTTACAGATAGGTTTGTGCAACAAAGCCCTCTGCCCTATATGGTTGACGGATAGATAAAAGACTAGGAAAAGAAAAGCAGACAAAAAAATACCATCGATAATAAAATTTGTTAAAAATGTTGCACGATGAAATTTAAATAAACTTGTAAAGCTAATAAATTAACAATTTTATATTCAAAAAAACTTAAATCACAAGTTAAGCTAATAAACAGCTTTAGCTATTTTAAATAAGTTCATTTTAAAAACCAAAATTTAGATTCATTGGCTATATAAAGCTTTAAATCAGTAGCTTCACTAACTTTTTTCACTTATTTATTTAAAACTTAGCAACTTAAAAAGACAGTTAAGTATTTTTAGATATTGCTTGGAATCAATTCAATTCATCAAGTTTTAAAAAATAATTCCTTTTGTCAGGTCTATCATTTTTTAAATGCTTTAAAAATATTTTCGCAGTTTCCTTCGATGCATCCTCTCTTAGGCAACGTTCAACAAAGGATATATCTACAAATTCATCTGCTAACCCAGCACGGCCAAGATCTAAAAAATAAATTTCATTGAATTTATCTATAAAAATATTACTATCCGTGATATCGCCATGAGAAAAAACCAATCTTTCTTCAACACGAGTCTCATTTAACTCATTCCATAGACTTATGTAAGTTTTATGGTCTCCCCATAATTCAGCCTCAAAATCATCTTGATCTATCTCGTCAAGGAGGTGGTTATCAATAAAAAATTTTGACTCTTTTAACCGATAATCAATGTTTGAAATAAATGGACAATCAATAATAGCAACTGCATTTAACAGATTGAGTGCCTCCTTATAGATAGCAAGCAATTCTTGGTCTGTTAAAAAAAGCGCTGAAATTGGTTTTGCATTGATCGCTTTAGTGATCATGAATTCAAACTGCTCATCCTGAAAAGTCATGATGAGTTCAGGCACCTTTAATTTTTCAGAGAGCCAACTCAACATTTTCGCTTCACGAGAGACACTGTATGTGGTCTCTGTATATAAAGTGCTAGAGCGCTTAAGAAAAAAAGTTTCATTATTTCGATTAAAAGAATAAACATCCGATGGCGACTGACCAATTTTATTTGGCTCTAAAACGCTGTTTCCAATAAATTGTTGAATAATATTGGGCAATTCCATCAAGTTTTCCTTTTATTCAGCATTAAAAACCCCGCAAATGCGAGGCCTAGTAAATAGATGATCTTAATTAGGTTCACTGTAGCAAAAATATGGGGCGAATTCAAACATGAGGTGCGACAGTTTGAAAAGTCTTATGATAATCAACAAGCTGAGCAAATTTCTCTAATGGTGTAAGCCAATCTAACGCTTTTCTAGGACGAGTATTCAGTGACATGGCAA
>NZ_VOYQ01000101.1:0-1468 GCF_013420195.1 Acinetobacter sp. YH01024 | reverse complement strand
ACTGAGAAATTTGACGATAATCAAAATACTGACCTGCAAAGAAGCGCTGCATACGTCGATAAAATGATTGTGGTAAACACTTGATGGGCAAGGCTTTAGATGCAGAAGAAAGATTACATGTTTGCTTTAAAATAATCACAAGCATGATGAGCGCAAAGCACTTTAAATGTGACTTGTTCCATTTTAGAGATTTGTTTAAGATAAGATATAACTCATTGAGATGTGTCATAGTATTCGTCGTTAGAAAACAATTATTGTGACATTATTTCAATGAGTTATCTATTTTTGTCGTGTACAGAGATTATTATAGAAGCCCCCATGAATAAATCGCTCATCATTTTCGGCATCGTCAACATAACCTCGGACAGTTTCTCCGATGGAGGCCGGTATCTGGCGCCAGACGCAGCCATTGCGCAGGCGCGTAAGCTGATGGCCGAGGGGGCAGATGTGATCGACCTCGGTCCGGCATCCAGCAATCCCGACGCCGCGCCTGTTTCGTCCGACACAGAAATCGCGCGTATCGCGCCGGTGCTGGACGCGCTCAAGGCAGATGGCATTCCCGTCTCGCTCGACAGTTATCAACCCGCGACGCAAGCCTATGCCTTGTCGCGTGGTGTGGCCTATCTCAATGATATTCGCGGTTTTCCAGACGCTGCGTTCTATCCGCAATTGGCGAAATCATCTGCCAAACTCGTCGTTATGCATTCGGTGCAAGACGGGCAGGCAGATCGGCGCGAGGCACCCGCTGGCGACATCATGGATCACATTGCGGCGTTCTTTGACGCGCGCATCGCGGCGCTGACGGGTGCCGGTATCAAACGCAACCGCCTTGTCCTTGATCCCGGCATGGGGTTTTTTCTGGGGGCTGCTCCCGAAACCTCGCTCTCGGTGCTGGCGCGGTTCGATGAATTGCGGCTGCGCTTCGATTTGCCGGTGCTTCTGTCTGTTTCGCGCAAATCCTTTCTGCGCGCGCTCACAGGCCGTGGTCCGGGGGATGTCGGGGCCGCGACACTCGCTGCAGAGCTTGCCGCCGCCGCAGGTGGAGCTGACTTCATCCGCACACACGAGCCGCGCCCCTTGCGCGACGGGCTGGCGGTATTGGCGGCGCTGAAAGAAACCGCAAGAATTCGTTAACTGCACATTCGGGATATTTCTCTATATTCGCGGTTCAGCAGGCATGTCCCCTTTGAGGGCGACCCGACGACAGGATAATCGACCTTATGGTGCGCAAATATTTCGGCACAGACGGTATTCGTGGCAAAGCCAACGAAGGCGCGATGACGGCGGAAACCGCCTTGCGCGTCGGCATGGCGGCTGGCCGTGTCTTTCGTCGCGGTGACCACCGCCATCGTGTCGTGATCGGCAAGGATACGCGCCTGTCGGGCTATATGCTTGAACCCGCGCTCACAGCCGGTTTCACCTCGATGGGCATGGACGTATTCCTTTTTGGCCCGCTGCCGACAACGTA
>NZ_VOYQ01000100.1:0-1705 GCF_013420195.1 Acinetobacter sp. YH01024 | reverse complement strand
GCGCGTCTTGACTTGATCCAGAGGGCGGGTTTCGTGCCACCTGAAACCCGCATTTAGGAGTGCGAGCATCGCCAGTATAGCCAAAGTAATGAATATCGCCTGCCATCCCAAGAACTCGCCGATCAATGCTCCGGCGATAGGGCCGAGCGCAGGCACGAACGCCAGCATCGAACTGAAAAGGCCGTAGATGACGACACCCTCAGGACGGTTGGCATAAACGTCGCGAACCGTCGCGAACGTCGCCACCAGCATGGCCGACGCGCCCACTGCTTGAAGTAGACGGAAAGCGACAAAGGCCGGTGCAGTTGAAGACCAAGCTGCTCCCAGAGACGCAATGACGAAAGCCGTTGCGCCCGGCGATTAAGTTAATAAACATATTAAATCATTAATTAGTTTTTGTAGTTTAGAGAGTTTATTTCTTAGGGTTTCTATTCCTCAATTATTCCGTATCCTTCTGGTGCAGGAATCCCATGTTCCGAAGAACGACTGACTGATTCCCACTCTTTCCATGTAAATATACGTTTTTCTGCATTTTCAACAGCTAAATCATATACAAGGCTTCCCAGAACTAATCGGAGAGGCGGATTCTCACTATTAACCAGTTTCATTATAGCTTCGGCGGCTAACTTAGGATCACTATCCACCGATTCGTTTGAATATTGTTGGGCCAACTTTTCACGTAATGAATCATACTCTTTTTTCTGTGTAGTAAAACTCATTTTTAAGTATAGATTCGTCCAGTAACCTCCAGGTTCTACGATAGATACTTTTATACCAAAATGTGCAGCTTCTTGTGCTAAAGCCTCGCTAAATCCTTCTAAAGCAAATTTACTAGCGCTATAGATTCCCGACATTGGACCACTAATCAGTCCACCAATACTAGATATCTGGATAATATGACCTGATTCTTGTGCCCGCAAGTACGGCATAACAGCTTGACTTACCCATACTGTACCGAAGAAATTAGTTTCCATTTGGCTTCTAACTTCATCTTCACTAAATTCTTCAATCATTCCCATTACCATATTCCCTGCATTGTTAATGACAATATCGAGTCTTCCAAAATGTTTAATGGCAGTTTCCACTGTAGTCGAAACAGCACTTCTATCAGTAACATCAAGACTTAAAGGAAGTAACATTCCTTCAAACTGGCATTTTAACTCATTCAGTTTTTCAATATTTCTAGCAACACCAACAACCTTCTCTCCTGACTCCAATGCTTTTTTTGTGAATTCGTATCCTAGTCCACTGCTTGCACCTGTAATAAACCACACACGTGTATTTTCATTGTTATTAAATGTCATAAATAATCTCCTCCATTAATCATGTAATATTGGTATCATTCAATACCAATTTAAAACAAACAAAATAAAGAGCACAGGCAATCTGCCTATGCTCTAAATATAGAAATATAAAATTTCAACAGGATTAATCCGATTGTTGGTATCACAAATAAGCCATCAAATTCATTGATGTACCCTTTTCTACGAAGTGTCATGGGAGATCTCCCTTTAAAATAAAAAAGAGGAAGATTCCTCTCCCCCTTTTTACTATAACCGTATAATAAAGGTTTCCTATACGTATAGGAAGAATAAACGCCCTTTTCACCCAAGTCCAACAGCTTTGGACCGCAGTTGACTCTTTCGACACCCCTGCGATGCAACCCAATCCGGCTGACGGGGAGCCAGCAACGCTGAAAATTTAC
>NZ_VOYQ01000099.1:0-1847 GCF_013420195.1 Acinetobacter sp. YH01024 | reverse complement strand
TTGACATACTCCCACCACCAAGCTAAGAGCTATGGTGGGGGAATCTTTGCGACCCATGCAATCTTAGAGATTGCACCTTTCGATACCGCACTGCGCTGACAGTATGGCGGTACAGGAACTCTTTATACAGCACTATGTCCTAGTGCATCAGCTAAAGCGAAATTGCGTATATTCAAGCTTGCATTCAAATCACGATCATGCACTGTTTCACAGTCAGGACATTGCCATTCTCTTATGCTTAGTGGCAATTTTGTCATAGTATAACCACAACATGAACATGCTTTAGAACTTGGAACGAATCTTCCAATTTGTAGCACATTCTTACCGAACCATTTTGCCTTGTATTGTAATATCGTAAGAAATTGACCCCAAGCCACATCCGAAATGGACTTGGCTAATTTTCGATTTCTTACCATGTTTTTTATCCCTAAATCTTCTACAGCATACGTGGTCGCTTGGTTTTCACAGATCAAGTAATGCGTGAGTTTGTGATGTAGGTCTAAGCGTTGCAGGCGCACTTTTTCATGGATGAATGCAACACTTAATTTTTGACGTTGATAATTCTTTGATTCTTTCTTCTTTCGAGCAAATATCTTCTGCTGTATGGATAGTCGGTTTTGAGCCTGTCGCAAGTATTTTGGATTTTCAACCTTATTACCATCGGATTGAATGAGCATGTGATTCAAACCCATATCAATTCCGATGGTTTGATCAGCTTGAATTGTTGTTGATGCAACAAGTTCTAACTCTGACTCGACCAAAATCGAAGCATAATACTTACCTGTCGCTGTTTTGCTAATGGTGACAGTTTTGATTTTCCCATTAAATACCCGACTAAATACAGTTTTTATCCCTTTAATTTTAGGTAGATGAAGTAATCCGTTCTCAAAGCTCACTGTTGCGTGCTGAGGGCATTGATAAGACCGTTGCGGTATTTTCTTGGATTTGAACCGTGGGTAGCCGACAAGATGACTTAATGGGCGTTTTTCATCAGGATTTGGTTTATATCCTTTGATCTTTCTGAATTCAACCTTGCCTTTCTTTAATCGCTGAAAAAAGTTGTTGTAAGCAGTGTGTAGGTGAAGTAACCCACTAAGAAGTGATTGACTATTCACCTCGTTCAACCATTCGAATTCAGGTTGTTTTTTCATGGCAACTAATTGGTCTTGAATATCCTTTTTTGATAATAATTTTTGAGTTTCAGAATGAGCTTTAGTTTGAAGTGCTAAAGCCCAATTGAAAATAAAGCGAGTGCATCCGAAGTGCTTTTCAAATTGCACTTTCTGCTCAGAAGTAGGATAGATGCGATATTTATACGCTTTCAAAAAAGGTTGTTTCATGGTTATAATTTAGCAAATTAATTGCTTAGTGTAAATGTAATGAAGTCACATTATCACTGTGTTTATAAACTTACATATCATTTAGTGTTGGTAACAAAATATCGCAAGAAATGCCTTTCAAATGAGATGATCAATCGGCTTGAAGAAATTGTAAAAAAGAACTGTGCTGATTGGGAGATTGACTTGATTGAGTTCAATGGTGAAGCTGATCATATTCACTTATTGTTAGATATGCACCCGAACATCATGCCAAGTAAATTCATCAATAATCTAAAAACTGTATCAAGCAGACTGATACGCAAGGAGTTCGGTGAAGAACTAAAACCTTATTATTGGAAACCTGTGCTTTGGACGAGGGCATACTGTCTACTTACAACAGGTGGAGCGACAATTGATGTAATTCGAGAATACATCCAAAACCAAGAGAGACCCGACTGAAAAGGCGTGCTATCCATCTCCATCTAAATCACAGATTATAGATGGAGAATTCCGCACATTTAGTTAAAA
>NZ_VOYQ01000098.1:0-2130 GCF_013420195.1 Acinetobacter sp. YH01024 | reverse complement strand
TATAATCATCGAAGAATTCAAAAGGGTTTGGGTTTTAAGAGACCAAATCAAATGGCCGAAGACTTTTATAAGTTGGCTGCCTAGAATCTCCCAAGGGAAAGTCTCCTGATAATTCAGCGTATATCAGTAAATCATTCAAGGAAGAACCGTTAAATTTAAATAAAGTGTCCGCAGCTAAATCTACTCGTATTGTCTGTTCCTGAGCAGCAACCTGATGCTTCACCTCACAACTTAAAGGCTGACCATTATTGGAAATAAAAGGTTTACCGTCTGTATTGACAGAGAGTACAAATTCATTGCTTGTTAGCTTTCCTACGTTTAAGTCAACATCACAACTTTGGCATGATTCTTCAGTACAGTTTTTTACTTTGAAATTGTAACTTTCTGGTTTTAAATGATAATTAGCAGAATTGCCTACATAGAACGTACCCGACTTAATACTGTCAATATAAAATTCTATCGGGCAGTTTTGTATTTCAGCAATATCGCCTGCACACAACAGTACATCTCTCTGTACATGTATTGTTTGTGTATTTGCTGCTGTTTTATTCTGAAAACGCAGATCTAATGTTTTTGTATATGGATTAGAAGTACATGCCGCCAACCCTATAGATACAACAACTAACCCAAATGGAAATTTAATCATAATATCCCCTATCATTTCCCTTTTTAAATACACTTGTTTTAAATTTAAAATCTTATCAAGATATAATTATGTGACAAAAATCACAAAAAAGCCATAATATACTTATCATTAAGAAGAAATAGCTTAATATTTTTCTTTATTTTTAATCCCAATTATTTATGAATTGATTAGCACAGGGAAAAAATCTTATTTAACCCGAATCCTGCTTAAGCCAATGACTGCATAATTTGAATTGTGGGCTTATTCTGCTGGTTAATTGGTATGCACATAGTGATGCGTAGATACCACTTAAAAAGCCTGAGATACTTCTAGCTCTACTCGTCACCAAATTGTATTGACCTTTCAATAAGCTGAATAACGTTTCTATTTTATTACGTTGTTTTAAGTGATATGCATCTGATGTACAGAGTTGAACAGACCGCATGTTCTTTCGATGATATGAACCGTACCGGGTTTGTCGGAGAGTCAATATTCTGAGAGACTATCCCGATGACAAAATTAAAATATACCCCTGAAATCAGAGAAAGAGCGGTTCAATTATTGATTGAATCTGAAAAAGATTATCCTTCTACTTGGGCTGCAATCACAGCAATTGCGCCTAAGATCGGTTGTACTCCTGAAACACTACGTGTTTGGTATCAAAAATACTTAGATCAACAAAATCCCGCCAAAGTACAACAGATATCTGATCAAGAAAAAATGAAGCAAATGGAACGTGAAATTAAAGAATTAAAACGTGCCAATGAAATTCTACGTAAAGCAGCCGCTTTTTTCGCCCAGGCGGAGCTCGACCGCCCATACAAATAATGGTGGATTTTATCCATAACAATAAAGATCGATATGGTGTTGATGCGATTTGTAGGATTTTACCGATCGCAGCTTCAACCTATTACCGAACTTTAGATCTCGCTGACAATCCAGAACATCGAGCGAAACGAGATCTACATGATGAGCATCATGCTGAACAAATTAAACGAATTTGGAAGGAAAGTTCAGGTCGATATGGTGTACGTAAAGTTTGGCAACAATTGAAACGTGAAGGTTATGTTATCGCACGTTGTACTGTTGCTCGATTAATGAAAAAGCTAGGTATACAAGGTGTTTGGCGTGGTAAGAACAAACAAACGACCCGTAGCCGAGATGATCAAAAACGAGCAGATGATTTAGTGAAACGGAATTTTAGTGCTGATCATCCTGACCCTTGCGAAGCAGTGCTTCTCAGGCATTACAACCATGAAAGGCCACATCAAGCCAACAAAGGAAAGCCACCTCTCATGGCTGCTTAACCTCTACTTTTAACTTCGGTTATTTATGGGAGGATTACCGCATAAGCGTCTAGCTGTAGGAATCACCCTCTTTTAAGGCATAGGTATCTACACATTTTTTATAAATTGAATGCGATCTGAGCAATCGCATTCAGCTCATCAGACGAATACTCTGACAACAACTGAAGAGTGTTCAATAGTATTGAAAGCCCTGCCAGT
>NZ_VOYQ01000097.1:0-2180 GCF_013420195.1 Acinetobacter sp. YH01024 | reverse complement strand
ACCGCCATCGTGTCGTGATCGGCAAGGATACGCGCCTGTCGGGCTATATGCTTGAACCCGCGCTCACAGCCGGTTTCACCTCGATGGGCATGGACGTATTCCTTTTTGGCCCGCTGCCGACAACGTAATAGGAAGAATAAACGCCCTTTTCACCCAAGTCCAAATTAATTTGCCGATTCCATAATCAGGGTGTATTACAATTCCATAGAGTTTTTCAATCCAGGTGGTTTAGCTGATAACTTAACGATTGATCAGCTTCTTCGTGAAGATTACTCGCCATGGGCGCGCAATAAAAGGATATCTGCCACGTTCAAAGAAGCGCATTTTATTGAAAAATATGGGTCAGGCATCAAACGAATCCAAGAAGGCTTCGCATCCTATGGTCTGCGTCCCCCTGTCTTTGAAAATTTCCAGCACGGTTTTCGAGTTATTGTCTCATCAAAGCTACTTTTCGAATCTAATGAGGGAGTAAGTGAGGGAGTAAATCTACTATTTAATCAGATAAGAACTAATCCAGGAAAGCGTGCACCATTTTTAGTAAACGAGCTATTAGTTCCTGTCAAGATAGTAGAGCGGTGGCTCAAAATCTTAAGAGATGATCATAAAATCGAGTTTCGAGGAGCTCCTAAAAGTGGAGGATACTGGCTAAAATAGAAATCAATGATACTCTTAAGTGGCACCAATCGAACTCCTATTTTAGCATTTAAAAAAGTATCCTCACATCATTTTATTGAACAATACCTAAGGCTGCTCTGGCGGCATTGATATGATTATCGTCGTTGCACTCTACCGCAAAAGCGCCATATGCTAATGGAGCTGCAGCAGCCCTCTCTATAGATTGTTCGTAGAGCCTATCCCATATCGTTCCGCCTTGTTTAGCATACTCCGTTATCAAACTCTTCAGGCTATCCTCTCCAAAAACCGATACGTGACCAGAAAAGTCCAGTGCAGGATCACCCATATGCGCAGTAGACCAATCTATGATACCAGAGGTCTTACCTTCCTTCGAGGTTAAGACATGCCCTGCATAGAGATCGCCATGGATGAAACAAGTGAATTCAGGCCACAAAGGGTCATTGTCCAACCATCTACGGTATCTGTTTTCCAACGGCTCGCTGATACCTATCTCAGATTTCACCAAGTGGATACGGTCAGCTATTTCGGTCCTCAATTCACTTGGAGTCATTATTTTCAAGTTGCTCTTTCTCACATCGTCAGCTGTAATACGATGTAATTCGGCCAATGATTTTGCCAGAGACTCCACATAAGCTATGCTATCGCGATCTATGTTCCAAGAAACCTCATGTGTTATCGCATCGAATGTCAGAGCAGGCGCATCCTCCAGTAAAGGGTAGGCTATTAGGCGCTCCGATACAATTTTCCAATCAGGGACATTGATCGACAGGTTTCTTTTGGCTAAATCCAATATTCTACTTTCATTTTCGATTTGTTCAAGCATATCGCTTCTTCGAGGTATACGGAGTACCCAGTTCTCACCGTTTACTTCCTTTACAAAGGCAACTCTAAAGTCGATGCCCATCTCATTGACGCTCATCTCTTCCGAAATTCTCAGCCCATGCTCTAGGGCTAATGTTTGCATATCTTCGATTGTCATTTCTATACTGTTTTCTTTTATTAAATTGGTACCAGTTCCCCCGACAGGACATTCTGAATGTCATATACAGGTGTAACACTTTACCCATATTCTTTTCGTATGGATAACACTTCCCATCAGGGAACAAAAATCTGATACATGAATTAATTGTGAGACAGTAGACCTACTGTCGCATTGAAGCCATCTCGGCGACTATTTGATTAGGAAAACCAAGGCTTTGCCATCATAGCCTTATCATAGAAGTATAACATAGTTGTAAAGATAGAAAATTATTTTTTATTCATCCATGATGTTATTATTTTATAATAACATCATCTAAACATGTCCTGTCGCTCTTTTGTGCTGTGATATTTCATACCTATTAACTGCTTTCGTTTGAATTATACGACGTTCTACTCACAATAGGGCAAGGGTTACTCATTCCGTAGGATGCGGTTCACGTATAGGAAGAATAAACGCCCTTTTCACCCAAGTCCAACAGCTTTGGACCGCAGTTGACTCTTTCGACACCCCTGCGATGCAACCCAATCCGGCTGACGGGGAGCCAGCAACGCTGAAAATTTAC
>NZ_VOYQ01000096.1:0-2344 GCF_013420195.1 Acinetobacter sp. YH01024 | reverse complement strand
TCGCACACAGCATCAAGCAGAACGACATTATCAATATGATCAAAATTATTTGCTCACCCAAGTAGATGACAGCCGATTAGGTAAGCTGACGTATCAGTATGATGCAATTGGCCGTTTAACACAGAGTCAAAGCTTACATCAAACTGAAAGCTTTGCTTTTGACCCAGCAGGGAATTTGATTGACCCAATTGCCACGCATGCATCTCAAGTGAAAAGCAATTTGATATCGCAATATAAAGGCAAAAATTATAAATACGATGCGCAAGGTAATGTGATTGAAACTAACCATGCAGGCAAAACATTAAAACTGACGTGGGATAACCTGAACAGATTGGTTCGTTGTGATCATCAGGGTCAGGTGACTGACTATGGTTATGATGTATTTGGACGACGTTTGTTTAAGAAAAACCCAAATGCACAAACCCTGACTTTATTTGGCTGGGACGGTGACTTGATGATTTGGGAGTCACAGCAATCTAATAATGCTGATGAAAACTATACTAAGCATTATGTCTATGAAGCAAAAAGTTTTGTACCATTACTCCAAACAGGCTATACAGGATTTATCAAACTGATTGAGACCCCAGACTATTCAAAATTCCAACGTGAACCTTACTCAATTTATAAAGACCCTGTATGGAAAACAGAAACGAGAAAGAACAAAGCAGAGCTAGAACGCGTTGCTTTTTATCACTGTGACCAAGTGGGAACACCGCAAACCTTAAGTAATGAACGTGGTGAATGTGTCTGGGAGATCGTGCAGGATACGTGGGGCAATACGCAGCAAATCAGAGCCAGTGACAATTTGTTAGAACAAAGTAATATCCGTTTTCAGGGGCAATACTATGATGTTGAGACAGGCTTGCACTATAACCGTTATCGTTATTACGAGCCGTACAGTGGACGTTATGTGAGTAAAGACCCGATTGGGTTGATGGGGGGCTTAAATAATTCAGCTTATGTCAGTGATCCGAATCAGTGGGTGGATCCTATGGGACTAATTGTACATATTGTTTTTAACAAATCGAATGGAACAATTAAAGGTTCTGATTTAGATTCAAAAGAAACAATAGGTATAAATGGCGTTTTCACAGGTGGATATGCAAGTGTAGATCATATGACTCAACAAGTAACTAATTTATCACTAGATGAGTCGCAAGCTATTCCAAGAGGGAGATATTGGATAATCCCACATGAGGGTGAAGGTAAAGAGCATTGGTACAAGCTTTATGCAGTCGATATGCATACAGATGATTTTACTTATGATTTTAATAACAAGAAAATGAGAGGCTATTTTAGACTTCATCCAGGAACTTATAGTACAGGCTGTGTGACTATTCCCTCTTCAATGGGAGCAAAAAATGGAAATGTGAAGTGGGATAAATTATCTAGTTTTATACAAAAAACGAACAAGCATAAAGCGCTTGTTTTTAAAGGAGGGGATTTAGAAAGCAAAAGGAAATTTGGACACAAGCCAGATTTTGTTGACCTTTATGGAATATTGGATGTTGAGTAATGAAAAAATTTTTTATAACTGTTATTTTTTGCTGCACTATTTTATTTATATATTTAATTGGTAGTGGGTATTTTATCGATAAAGAGTGTGAAATTTCTATTGAAAAGTTCAAAGTTCAAAGTAAAATATTGAATATTAGTGAAAAATCAATAAAAGTGTTTGAAGATACAGGGTATAATTTTGTATGTGAAGATTCTGATGATTTTATGTATAAAATTAATAGACTACCGTATAAAGTAGATGATGAAACATTTACTGAATTAATAGCAGTGGTTGTAATGAATTTTTATTATAATAGACCTGAATTTTCAATTATTCTTGATAATTTAAGTACAGTGCAAAAGTCAGAAGTTGAAAAAAAAATAGAAGAATTTATGAAAAATAGCACTTATATGAAAACCAAAAGTTTGGAAGATCTAGAGAAACTAAGCTACATAAAAGCTATTTTACAAGGTAATTAGTAAGTAATGACTTTGTTGCACAAAGATTTAAAAAGTAAAACTCCCTTAAGCAACTCAAATTTAAGTGACAACTCGGGTATGTGATCTGATATACGCTGAATTATCAGGAGACTTTCCCTTGGGAGATTCTAGGCAGCCAACTTATAAAAGTCTTCGGCCATTTGATTTGGTGTCTTAAAACCCAAACCCTTTTGAATTCTTCGATGATTATAAAATAACTCAATGTATTTTATAATATCTGCTTTGGCTTCTTCTCTGGTTTGATAGTTGTAATGATGCACTAACTCATTTTTCAGTATTCCCCAAAAGCTTTCAATCGGTGCATTATCGTAACAGTCTCCGCGCTTGCTCATTGAACCTTGAAAAC